>JAVEDA010000095.1 GCA_030841195.1 Actinomycetota bacterium
GGAAGGTGCCGGCATGGCCCGCGACGGCAGCGGCGTGGAAGCCGGGCAGCTCGGTGACGGGGTGCTCGGCCGCGGTCTCGCCGAGCATCTCGGCGGCCGGCACCCAGCCGGAGCCCATCACCAGGGCCACGTCGTGGGTGTCGGCCCCGGTCAGATCACGGAGCCGAGCAGCGGCCTCGCGGGCCAGGGCATACGGGTCGGTGGTCGCGTCGGTCACGGCCGCGACAGTAGCGCCAGGCGGGGTGCAGAGGTCAGGCGGCGGCGAGCTCGGCCCGGCCGTGGCAGCGGGCCAGGACCGGGGCGGTGGCGGTGAGGAACGCGACGACGTCCTCGACCGAGCCGCTGACGATGCCGTCCACCCAGCGCACGGCGACCCCGCGGGTCTCGGCCAGGGCGATCCGGCAGTGCGCCGCTCCGGCCTGGTTGCGCAGGGAGTCGAGGATCGAGGGTCGCCCGCGGCTGCTGCTGGCGCTGAGCACCAGGCTCACCAGCTGGGTCGGCGGGCAGGCTCGAAGGGACGCCAGGACGGAGTCAGCTACGGAGCCACGGGAGTCGCGCATCAGCCACACACGTGCACTATCGGCAGCCGACATTGCGTACTGGAGAAATCTGGGTGTCAGTCTGCTGTGAGTCCGGCGGCTGATAGTCCGCCCGGCGGGTGGGGCTCAGTCGACGACCGGGCCGGGCCCGACCGACCGGCAAGGCCGGGACCGCAGCTCGGCCACGTAGTCGTCCGGCGCCCCGGCGGACTCGGCCGCGTCCGCGATCAGCCCGAGGTAGCGCGCGGAGGGCAGGCCGCCCTCGTAGTCGTCCAGGACGTAGAGCCAGGCCAGCACCTCGCCGTCGAGCGTGTGGACCCGCACCCGGACCTTGCGGAACAGGGCCAGGTCGGCTGCCTCCCAGCGGTCCATGCTGATCTCGTCGTACTCGGTGACGTCGTAGAGCGCTATGAAGACCTGGTAGCCGACGTCCTCGACCAGGGTCGCGAGCGGTCCCTCCCAGCCCACGTCCTCGCCGCCGAAGGTCAGCCGCCAGCCGTCCAGCCACCCGGTGCCGCGCAACGGCGAGTGCGGCGCCCGGAGGGCCATCTGCCCCGGGTCCATGTTGCTGCCGTAGGCGGCGTAGACGGCCATGAGCCCAGGTTAGGGGCCGAGCGCCGCCCGGCCGTGCACCGGCGTGCGGGACACTGGGTCGCGTGACACGCATCGGCATCATCGGTGGCGGCCCGGGCGGCTACGAGGCGGCTCTGGTCGCGGCCCAGCTCGGGGCCGAGGTGACGGTCGTCGACCGCGACGGGCTCGGCGGCTCGGCCGTCCTCACCGACTGCGTCCCGTCCAAGACGCTGATCGCGACCGCCGAGGTGATGACCAACACCGCGGAGTCCGGCGAGCTGGGGGTGCTCATCGGGTCCGACGCCGGTCCCTACGGCCAGGTGGGCGTCGACCTGGCCCGGGTCAACGCCCGGGTCACCGGCCTCGCGCAGGCGCAGTCCGACGACATCGCGGCCCGGCTCGAGCGCGAGGGCGTCCGGGTGGTGCGCGGGCTGGGAAGGCTGGAGGGGCCGACCCGCGTCGTAGCCGAGACTTCGGAGGGCGCCGAGACCGTCGAGGTCGACACGGTCCTGGTGTCGACCGGCGCGCACCCGCGGGTGCTGCCCGACGCGGAGCCCGACGGCGAGCGGATCCTGACCTGGGAGCAGCTCTACACCCTCGCCGAGCTGCCCGAGCACCTCGTCGTGGTGGGCTCCGGGGTGACCGGCGCGGAGTTCGCCTCGGCCTACACCGCGCTCGGCAGCGACGTGACGCTGGTCTCCAGCCGCGACCGGGTGCTGCCCGGCGAGGACGCCGACGCCGCGCAGGTGCTCGAGGACGTGTTCAAGCGCCGGGGCATGACGGTGCTCTCCAAGTCCAGGGCCGGTGCGGTACGCCGGTCGGGCGACCGGGTGCTCGTCTCGCTCGACGACGGCCGGACGGTCGAGGGCAGCCACTGCCTGATGGCTGTGGGCTCCATTCCGAACACCGCCGGGCTCGGCCTCGAGGAGGCCGGCGTCCGGCTCGCCGACGGCGGGTTCGTCGAGGTGGACCGCGTCTCCCGCACGTCGGCCACCGGCGTCTACGCGGCCGGCGACTGCACCGGTGTGCTCATGCTCGCCTCGGTCGCGGCCATGCAGGGCAGGATCGCGATGTGGCACCGCCTCGGCGACGCGGTCTCACCGCTGAACCTGCGCGCCGTGTCGTCCAACGTGTTCACCGACCCGGAGATCGCCACCGTCGGCTGGACCCAGAACGACATGGACGACTCGGGCAGCACGGTGACGGTGAAGCTGCCGCTGGCCACGAACGCCCGGGCCAAGATGCAGGGCGTGCACGAGGGCTTCGTGAAGCTGTTCGCCCGGGCCGGGTCCGGGACCGTGGTGGGCGGCGTGGTCGTCGCCCCGCGGGCCAGCGAGCAGATCTACCCGGTGGCCCTCGCTGTCGACGGCCGGCTCACGGTCGACCAGCTGGCCCACTCGTTCACGATCTACCCGTCGATCAGCGGCTCGGTGGCCGAGGCCGCCCGACAGCTCCACACCAAGGTCTGGCGCGGCTAACCCCCAGCGGTCTCCGTCCGCCTCCCTAGCG
>JAVEDA010000108.1 GCA_030841195.1 Actinomycetota bacterium
GGGTCCCGGAGATCCTGCAGGCCAACCTGGTGGCGTTCCAGGCGGGCTGGTCGTTCGGGGAGACCACCGAGGACTTCGCGGTCTCCTACGAGATCAAGCCGGCCCAGCTGCCCGCGGGCCGCTACCGGAACATGTCGGGGAACCTGGCGCTGTCCTACGGCCTGGTGGCCGCCTCGCAGCTCACCGGGCTGCCGCTGTTCCTGGGCTCCTACCCGATCACGCCGGCGTCGGACATCCTGCACGAGCTGAGCAAGCACAAGCGGTTCGGCGTGCGCACGTTCCAGGCCGAGGACGAGATCGCGGCCGTCGGCGCGGCGCTCGGGGCGTCGTACGGCGGGTCGCTGGCCGTCACGTCGACATCCGGTCCCGGGCTGGCGCTGAAGGCCGAGACGATCGGCCTCGGCGTCTCCCTCGAGCTGCCCCTGATCGTGGTCGACGTGCAGCGCGCCGGGCCTTCGACCGGCATGCCGACCAAGACCGAGCAGGCCGACCTGCTGCAGGCGATGTTCGGCCGCAACGGCGAGGCGCCGGTGCCGATCGTCGCGCCGCGCTCGCCGGCCGACTGCTTCGACACCGCGATCGAGGCCGCCCGGATCGCCACCACCTACCGGGTGCCGGTCATCCTGCTCTCCGACGGCTACCTCGCCAACGGGTCCGAGCCGTGGAAGATCCCGGACGTCGAGGACCTGCCGGACCTGCGGGTCCGGTTCGCCACCGAGACCAACGCCGAGGAGGACGGGCGAGCCGGCTTCCACCCGTATCTGCGCGACCCCGACACGCTGGCCCGCCCGTGGGCGGTGCCGGGGACGGCCGGGCTCGAGCACCGGATCGGCGGCATCGAGAAGGCCGACGGCACGGGCAACATCTCCTACGACCCGGCCAACCACGACTTCATGGTGCGCACCCGGCAGGCCAAGGTCGACGCGGTCGCCGCGACCATCCCGCCGCTCGAGGTCGAGGACCCGACCGGCCACGCGCGGGTGCTGGTGCTCGGCTGGGGATCGACGTACGGGCCGATCGGCGCCGCCTGCCGGCTGGTGCGGGCCACCGGCGCCCAGGTCGCCCAGACGCACCTGCGCCACCTCAACCCGTTCCCGAACGACCTCGGCGACATCCTGCGCCGCTACGACCGGGTCCTCATCCCGGAGATGAACCTCGGCTACGGCTTCGGTGGCCAGCTCGCGATGCTGGTGCGGGCCAAGTACCTCGTCGACGCGATCGGCTACCACCAGGTGCGCGGGCTGCCGTTCAAAGCCGAGGAGCTGGCCGGGGTCATCACCACCTGCATCGACGACATCGGAACCGGGGACATCGGATGACCGATTACCGCTCGCTGGACCTGGTGCCGAAGGCGCGGGAGCCGCAGTCGGCCAAGGAGTTCAAGACCGACCAGGAGGTGCGCTGGTGCCCGGGCTGCGGGGACTACGCGATCCTCGCCGCGGTCCAGTCGTTCATGCCCGAGCTCGGCCTGGCCCGGGAGAACATCGTCTTCGTCTCCGGCATCGGCTGCTCGTCACGGTTCCCGTACTACATGGACACGTTCGGGATGCACTCGATCCACGGCCGCGCGCCGGCGATCGCGACCGGTCTGGCTGCGTCCCGGCCGGACCTCTCCGTGTGGGTCGTCACCGGTGACGGCGACGCCCTCTCGATCGGCGGCAACCACCTGATCCACGCGCTGCGGCGCAACGTGAACCTCAAGATCCTGCTGTTCAACAACCGGATCTACGGGCTGACCAAGGGCCAGTACTCCCCGACGTCCGAGCTGGGCAAGATCACCAAGTCGACCCCGCTCGGGTCGTTGGACTCGCCGTTCAACCCGGTGTCGCTGGCCCTGGGCGCCGAGGCGTCCTTCGTGGCCCGGTCGATCGACTCCGACCGCAAGCACCTGACCTCGGTGCTGCGCGCGGCCGCGGCCCACGAGGGCACCGCGCTGATCGAGATCTACCAGAACTGCAACATCTTCAACGACAACGCGTTCGAGACGCTGAAGGACCCGGCGACCCGCGACGACTTCACCATCCGGCTCGAGCACGGGCAGCCGATCATCTGGGGCGCCGACGGCGAGCACGCCGTCGTACGCGATCACGACACGTCGCTCAAGGTGGTGGAGACCGCGTCGGTCGACGCCGCCGACATCGTCGTGCACGACGCGCACGCCGCGGACCCGTCGCACGCCTTCGACCTGTCCCGGCTGGCCGAGGCCTCGCACGCCCGCACCCCGATCGGCGTCTTCCGCGACGTCGACCGCCCCGTCTACGACGTGCTCATGCGCGACCAGCTGGACAAGGCCGCCGAGACCCAGGGCGGCGGCGACATCGACGCCCTCACCGGCCTGCTCGCCGGCTCCGACACCTGGACCGTGGGCTGACGGCCCCTGCCTGAGTGCCGGGAACGCATCACATCGTCACTTATTGTCCTGTTCGCCGGTGATCAAGGTGCCGGGTCCGGTAGACCTGTCGCGCGGGCGCCACGGGGGCCCCCAACGAGGGGGACCGGCCGATGCAGCCCATGCTTGCGCGCGTCGTCATAGCGCTCACCACTTCCGCACTCGCTGCGACCGGCATAGCCGTTTCCGCTCCGCCGGCCGGCGCCGTCACCACGATGTCGACGAGGTACCTGCTCAACCACCTCGAGAGAGGGACGGAGCACCCGGCTGGCTACGAGCGGTCGAAGTTCACGCTCTGGACGGACGCTGACGGCGACGGCTGCGATGCCCGCGACGAGGTCCTGGTCGCGGAGGCCGGGACCAAGCCGCCGGGCGGGGGCTGCAGCCTGTCCGGTGGCAGGTGGCGGTCGAAGTACGACGGTCTCGTCACGAGGGATGCGTCGACCTTCGACATCGACCACATGGTGCCGCTGAACGAGGCGTGGCAGTCCGGCGCCTGGTCCTGGTCGGCGGCCACCCGCAAGGCATACGCGAACGACCTGGGGTACAACGCGTCACTGATCGCGGTGTCGGCGCACTCGAACCGGTCGAAGGGCGACCGGGAGCCGCAGGACTGGATGCCGGAGAAGTCGGCCTACGGGTGCACCTACGCCAAGCAATGGGTCGCGGTGAAGTGGCGGTGGCACCTGTCGGTCAGCGCCGCCGAGCGACGTTTCCTGGCCGCCGAGCTGGCGACGTGCGGGTGGCCGCGGGTGACCAGGCCGAGCCGACCGGCAATCTCGACGGGGACGGTGAGTCCGACCCCCACCCCGACCCCGACGGCGACGGTGACGTCCGGACCGCAGACGGTTGGCTATTCCGTGCATCCGGGCGCGTTCTGTTCGGAGCACGGCTGGTACGGATACACGTCTTTGGGCACGTTGATGCGGTGCACCATCACATCGACCGACTCGTCCTACCGGTGGCGGTCGGCCTAGCCTCGCTCGAACGGTGAGACAGCAGCAAACTGGTTGGACACTGCTGACATCGACCCCGTAGCGTCGAGGCGTGGCGGCGGACCGGCGAGGCGTGCTCTACGGCGTCGCCTGCTACCTGCTCTGGGGGCTGTTCCCGCTCTACTGGCCGCTGCTCGAGCCGGCCGGCTCGATCGAGATCCTGGCCCACCGCATCGTCTGGTC
>JAVEDA010000114.1 GCA_030841195.1 Actinomycetota bacterium
GGCTTCTACTGGGGCGACTGCTCGTTCTCCAACACACTGTTCCGCCGGGACGCGGGTGCCTTCGCGGCGTACCTCGTGGATGCCGAGACCGGTGAGCTGCACGGCAGCCTGTCCGAGGGACAGCGCACGTACGACGTCGACCTGGCCCGCACCAACATCGCGGGCGAGCTGCTCGACCTGGACGCCGGCGGGCTGCTGCACTCCTCGATCGACCCCGTCGAGATCGCCGACCTGGTGGTCGAGCGCTACCAGGACCTGTGGCGAGAGCTGCTCGGCGCCGAGACCTTCGACACCGGCGAGCGCTACCGCATCGACCAGCGGATCCGCCGCCTCAACGAGCTCGGCTTCGACGTCGCCGAGCTGACGATCGTCACCGACATGGACGGGCGCACCGTGCAGCTCGAGCCCAAGGTGGTCGACGCCGGCCACCACAGCCGCCGGCTGCTGAGGCTCACCGGGCTCGACGTCGAGGAGAACCAGGCCCGGAGGCTGCTCAACGACCTGGACGCCTACCGGGCCGCCAAGGACGTGCAGGGTGAGTCCGAGGAGATCGTTGCGCACCGCTGGTTGGAGGAGGCGTTCGAGCCGGTGGTCCGGGCCGTTCCCAAGGACATGCGCGGCAAGCTCGAGCCGGCCGAGATCTTCCACGAGGTGCTCGAGCACCGGTGGTTCCTGTCCGAACGCGAGGGCCGCGACGTCGGCCTGATGCCGGCCGCGCGGTCCTACGTCGCCGACGTCTTGAGCCACAAGCCGGACGAGCAGGCGGTCCTGGGCTCCCGGATCGGCAGCCCGACAGTCGAGGCCGACCCCTGGGTAGAGGACGACCCGCCCGCCGAGTGATCCTTTGGACGCCGACGCACCAGTTGTGCGGCGTGTCTGGTGCGGGAGCGTCCACTTGATGTGGCAGTTCTAGCGGTACAGCGCCAGGATCGCTTCGCTGACGTACTGCGCAAGACCCGGCGCCAGGTCGTCGTACGTCGCGGTGAACCTCGGGTCGGCGACGTACATCTGCGCCAGCCCCTGGTGCACCTCGGGTGTGACCTCGTAGAACCACCGGCTGATGTGCTCGCGGTGAGCGACGGCCGCAGCGGCCGCCTCAGGTGAGTCGGCCGGCTGCCCGGCCTGCATCGCGCCCGCGAACTGCGCCGGGATCTCGTCACCCTCCCGCCGGATCTGCAGCCACTCCTCCTTGCCGTACGACGAGGTGCGCCGGTGTGCCTCGCGGTAGCCGTCGGTGTCGCCCCAGCGCTGCTTCGCCTCCTCGACGTGCTCGGTCGGGTCGTGCTCGCCGAACACCTCGAGCATCTCGGCGGGGGTCAGGTTGATGCCCATCTCGTGTGCCTCCACGGTCTTCGCCACAGTCGCAGCCACGGCCTGCAACCTCTCGATCCGGGCCAGCAGCTGGCTGTGCTGGGCCCGCAGCTGGTCGCGGGCGGCCGACCCCGAGCCGTCGGTGGCGACCAGCGCCGCCACCTGCTCGAGGTCGAAGCCGAGCTCCCGCCAGGAGAGCACCCGCTGCAGCCGGGCCACGTCGACCGCCGTGTAGGTGCGGTAGCCGTTGGCCGCGCGCCCCGTGGGCGGCAGCAACCCGATCTCGTCGTAGTGGTGCAGGGTCCGGACGGTGACTCCCGCCAGCCCCGCGACCTGCCCCACGGTGTAGGTCTGCTCGTCCATGCCAGCGACGCTAGGACCTCACGTCACGTCAGGGTCAACCTGCTGTAGCGGCGCGGCGGCGGCTGACCTCGTAGAGCGCGATGCCCGCGGCGACGCCGGCGTTCAGTGACTCGGCGGCGGACGAGATCGGGATCCCCGCGACGACGTCGCAGTTCTCGCGGACCAGCCGGGAGAGCCCCTTGCCCTCCGAGCCCACGACGAGCACCAACGGCACCGTGGCGAGGTCCACCCGCGCGATGTCCATCGTCGACTCGCCGTCCAGCCCCACGACGTACAGGCCGGCCTCGCGGTAGGCCTGCAGCGTCCGGGTCAGGTTGGTGGCCCGCGCCACCGGCACCCGGGCCGCCGCACCGGCCGAGACCTTCCATGCGGTGGCGGTCACGCCGGCCGCGCGGCGGGTGGGCACGACCACCCCGTGCGCACCGAAGGCAGCCGCCGACCGGAGCACGGCCCCGAGATTGCGAGGGTCGGTGACGCCGTCCAGCGCGAT
Source organism: Actinomycetota bacterium (assembly GCA_030841195.1). Lineage (GTDB taxonomy): Bacteria > Actinomycetota > Actinomycetes > JACCUZ01 > JACCUZ01 > JAVEDA01. Next base: position 2,165 of record JAVEDA010000114.1, read on the forward strand.
GAGCAGCGGCGCCTCGTCCGCCTCCGTGGCGCGGGCCAGCAGGTCGTCGGGGTGGGCATAGTCGTACGCCGGCACCTGCAGTGTCACGCCCTGGTGGTGGGCGCCGCCGGCGACCCGGTCGAGCTCGGGACGCGAGGCCTCCATCAGCGGGATGCCGAGCTTGCCGGCCAGCTTCATCGCCTCGCGGGTGCGGTCGTCGGCGTCGATCCGCTCGGCGAACCACAGCGCGGTGGCCGGAACGTTGGCGCGCAGCGCCTCGACCACCGGGTTGCGACCGGCCACCCACTCCGGGCCACCGGCGACCTCGCGGGACCGGTTGCTCGACTGCGAGCGGGTGCCGCCCGACCGGCCGCCGCTCGACGACGTCGCCCGCTTCGCCGCGGCCCGCGCCTTGCGGTGCGCCGGGTGGCTCGGCCGCTCGCTGGCCTTGGGCGTGGGGCCCTTGCCCTTGAGCTGCTTGCGCCGCTGGGCGCCGGAGCCGACGGTCTGGCCCTTCTTCGACCCCGGGTTTCGCTTGGCGCCGCGTCGCTCGCTGTTGCCGGCCATCAGGGGGTCTCCTCGGTCACGTGGTCGGCCAGCGTCCAGCGCGGACCGGTGGGGGTGTCCTCGACGAGCACACCGGCCGCGGCCAGGGCGTCGCGCACCCGGTCGGCTGCGGCCCAGTCCTTGCGGGTGCGCGCCTCGGCGCGCTCCTGCAAGGCGACCTCGACCAGCCGGCCGACGACACCGTGCAGGTCGGTCGTGGCGCCGCTGCCCGACCAGGTCGGGGAGAACGGGTCCAGCCCGAGCACGTCGAGCATCACGCGCACCGACAACCAGGTGCCGCGCAGCGCGCTCGTGTCCGCGGCGTCTCCCTCGGCGAGCAACTTGTTGCCCTCGCGCAGCACGCCCTGCAGCGCCGCGAGCGCGGCCGGCACCGACAGGTCGTCGTCCATCGTCTCGGTGAACTCGGCGCACAGCATGCCGTCGGCAGGGACGGGATCGGTCTCGCCCAGCACCTCGGCGGCCCGGCGTACGAAGCCTTCGATCCGCGCGAACGCGGCCGCGGCCTCCTCCAGCGCCTCCCAGGAGAACTCGACGATCGAACGGTAGTGCGAGGCCACCAGGTAGTAGCGCAGGTCGATCGGCCGGACCCGCTTCACCACCTCGGAGACGAGCATCGTGTTGCCCACCGACTTGCTCATCTTCGAGCCGCCGAGGTTGAGCATCGCGTTGTGCATCCAGTAGCGGGCGAACGGCCGGCCCGCGGCCGTGGACTGCGCGAGCTCGTTCTCGTGGTGCGGGAAGCGCAGGTCCAGCCCGCCGCCGTGGATGTCGAACTCCGGACCCAGGTACTTCCCGACCATCGCGGAGCACTCGAGGTGCCAGCCCGGCCGGCCACGCCCCCACGGCGTCGGCCAGGACGCCGTCTCCGGCTCGCCCTTCTTGTGGCCCTTCCACAGCGCGAAGTCGCGCGGGTCGCGCTTGCCGCGCGGGTCGGCGTCGCCGGCGGCCTCCATGTCGTCGATCCGCTGGTTGGACAGCCGGCCGTACTCGGGCCACGACCGCACGTCGAAGTAGACGTCGCCCGACCCGTCGTCTGCGGCGTACGCGTGCCCGAGCGTCACCAGCTCGGACATCAGCTCCACCATCTCGGTGATGTGCCCGGTGGCTCGTGGCTCGTACGTCGGTGGCTCGCACCCCAGGACGTCGTAGGCGGCATGCAGGGCCCGCTCGTTGGCGTAGGCCAGCGCGAACCACTCGGTGCCGGCCTCGGCGGCCTTGACCAGGATCTTGTCGTCGATGTCGGTGACGTTGGCGACGATGGTCACCTCGTGCCCGGACCGCTCGAGCCACCGCCGCAGGACGTCGAAGACGACCTCCTTGCGGATGTGGCCGATGTGCGGCGCGCCCTGCACGGTCAGGCCGCAGTGGTAGATGCCGACCTTGCCCTCGACGAGCGGCACGAAGTCGCGCACCGACCGGGTGGCGGTGTCGTACAGGCGGAGGCTCACGAGGCAGAAGCCTACGGGTCACCTGTGCGCTCGGTACCGTGCGCACCATGACGGGGACGGGCGGAGGCGTGGCGTCGCCGCGGGCGCGGGCGACGGTGGGGCCGTGGCTGCTGGCCGTGCTGGTGCTCGTCGGCCTTGCCGTTGCGGTGGTCGGCGTGCTGCACGACCGTGCGGACGCCCAGATCCGTCTCACCGGTCCTCACACCGAAGCTGTGCTCGTGTCCCGCCAGGTCTCGGCACGAGGGGCCGATCACGTCCGGGTGTCCTTCGCCACCGCGCACGCGCAGGTGGTGCAGGCCCGCGTCGCCGTGGGCAACGCACGGTCCTTCGGGGACGTCGCCCCGGTGCCGCTCCGCTACGACGTCGCCCACCCGACCCACGTCGTGCTCGACAGCGGCGAGCAGTCGCGGCTGGTGCGCCCGCTCGTCTTCGGGTTGTTGGTGGCGGTGGCGGCCGGCGCTTCCCTCTTCGGCCAGCATCGCTTGGCGATCGACCGTCCCGAGCTGCGCCGCACGACGTGGCGAGGAGCAGCGGCCGTCGGAGCCGTCGCCGTCGGGGTCCTGCTCGTCAGCGGGCTGCTGCCCGTCCCATCGGTGCGGGCTCCCGCGCACTGCGTCTCCCCACCGATGCCGGCCCCCGGGCCCCGCGCGGTCGACCTCTCGACGATGGGAGCCGCCCTCACCGCAGACGGTCTCGCCACGACCGACGGAACCCCGTTCGACCTCGCATCGGCTGCGACGACCGCGTACGCCGGCGACCAGCGCGTCGCCCCGATGCTGGCCGGCGGGGGCTTCAACGGCGGTTGGTTCGTTCAGGAGCAGACCAGTGACCATCCGGTCCAGGCGTTCGCCGTGCAGCTGCGCGACCCGCGCAGCGCGCGGCTCTTCGAGGCCGAGCGGCTCGCGCTGGTCTGTGCCGACCCGCACCTCGCGGCATACGACGTCGGCGTGCCGGCCGCCGACGGGACCTGGACGGCAGGCCGCGACGGCATCCCGCAGACCCGGGTCGCGGTGCTCCGCGGCAGCCGCGTCTACCTCCTCGTCGAGCGGGGCACGACCGAGCACTATCCGGCCGACCTGAGGGTCGCTGTCAGCCGCCTCGCGGCGGCGGCGCGCTAAGCCCGGTTTACGACGAGGGCGGTCGCTACGGCGGCGATGCCTTCACCGCGGCCGGTCAAACCGAGCCCGTCGGTGGTCGTCGCCGACACCGACACCGGAGCGCCGACCGCCGTCGACAGCACGACCTCGGCCTCGGCCCGGCGCGGCCCGAGCCGCGGCCGGTTGCCGACGACCTGCACCGACACGTTGCCGATCTCGAAGCCGGCGGCCCGCACCAGGCGGGCAGTCTCGGTGAGCAGCGCCGCACCGGACGCAGCCGACCACTGCGGGTCATCGGTGCCGAAGACCGACCCGAGGTCCCCGATGCCCGCGGCCGCGAGCAACGCGTCGCAGGCGGCGTGGGCGGCGACATCGCCGTCGCTATGCCCGGCACAGCCCGCCGGCTCGTCGGGGAAGTGCAGGCCTGCCAGATGCATCGGCCGGCCCGGCTCGAGCGGGTGCACGTCGACGCCGGTGCCAACCCTCGGGAGTTCATGACCTTCAGCCACCGGCTTGCCTCCGTCCGGCCAGCACGGCCTCGGCCAGCACCAGGTCCAGCGGCCGGGTGACCTTGAACGCCTCCTCCGCCCCGGGTACGACGACCACGACGCCGCCGGCCCGCTCGACGTGGCCCGCGTCGTCGGTCGCCGTGCCCGACTCCGGCCCGGCGTACGCCGTGTCGAGGACCTCTCGACGGAACCCCTGCGGGGTCTGCACCGCACGCAGGGCAGAGCGGTCGACGGTGGCGACGACCACGTCGGCGCCGTCGACCTGCTTGACGGTGTCGGTCACCGGCAGGCCCGGGACGACGGCGTCCGCGCCGCCCTCGACGGCAGCCACCACGGCCGCGACCAGCGCTGCCGGCACGAGCGGGCGGGCCGCGTCGTGCACCAGCACCACCCGGACCGATGGCGGCAGCGCGGCCAGGGCCAGGCGGACCGAGTCGCTTCGGGTCGCACCGCCGTCGACGACCGAGAGCTCGGCGCCCGGGTGCGCACCGGCGAGCTGCGCGAGCACCTCGGCACCGAGGCCCGGCGGCGTAGCGACCACGACCAGGTCGACCGGGCCGGCCGCGAGCGTGCGCACCGAGTGCACGAGCATCGGCTCGCCGCCCAGCAGGTGCATCGCCTTGGGGCCGTCGGCGCCGAGGCGCTGCCCGAGACCGGCCGCCGGGACGACGGCCGCGACGACCGGTGCCGTCATGCGCTCTCCGTCGCCGGCCTGGCGAACACCATCCGCCCGTTGGCGGTCGTGAGCACGCTGGTCACCCGGACCAGGCTCTCCTGGCCGATGTCGTGGCGGGACCGCTCGGCGACCACCATCGTGCCGTCGTCGAGGTAGCCCACCGCCTGGCCCGGCTCCTTGCCGGTCTTGATGAGCAGCACGGCCACCTCGTCGCCGGCACTCACCGGGGGCCGCAGGGCGAGGGCGAGCGCGTGCAGGTTCATGACCCGGACGCCGGCCAGGGCGGCGACCCGGGCCAGGTTGGTGTCCAGGGTGAGCAGGGCGGCACCGCGGTCGAGGCAGATCCGCACCAGCTTGGCGTCGACCTCGGCCACGGCCGGGACCTCGTCGTCAAGCACCTCGACGTCGATGCCGGGCTCGCGGCGCAGCGTGTCCAGCACCTCGAGACCGCGGCGGCCCTTTGCCCGGCGTACCGAATCACCGGCATCGGCCAGGCCCTGCAGCTCGCCGAGCACCGGTGCGGGCACCATGATCCGGCCGTGCATGAAGCCGGCCCGGACCACGTCGATGATCCGGCCGTCGATCGCCACCGAGGTATCCATCACCCGCGGCAGCGCGACGGCGGGAACCGGGCGCTCGGCCAGGCCGACCCGGTCGCCGAACATGCCGAGCACCGCCTCGCGGCGGGCGCTGCCGAGGCGGTAGCCCAGCAGCCCGAGCGCGACGAGCGCGAAGGCGAAGATCGGGAAGGTGAGCAGCGGCTTGTCGAGCAGCAGTACCGGCCAGGTGATCCCGGCCGCCACCAGCACGCCCACCACAGCGCCCACGACACCGGCCACGATCTGCTCGGCCGAGTTGCTGCGCAGGCCCACCTCGGCCTGCCGAACGGCGGTGACGGTGCCCCGGCCCAGGATGCCGCCCAGCACGTAGCCGAGCGCGGACCCGAGGATCAGCCCGAGCGCGAGGACGTTGAACGCCCCGAGCACCGGCTTGCCGCTGTCGTCAAGCGACTCGGCCACGTAGTAGCCGAGGCCGGCGAAGAACACCACGACGCACAGCCGCAGCAGCTCGACGACAGCGCTCGGGACTCGGCGCAGTCGGGGGGCCATCACGGCCACGACCTTAGCCAGGCGGTTGTCATGGGGGCTCCACAGGCGCCCGCTTGGCGAGGCGAATGGGTACTACCCGAGGCGTCTGCGCCTGGCGAGGTACCCACTCGACTGCCATACGTGGTCGACGGCGGTTCGGGTTGGACCCCCGCAGACGGCTCGTGCCGCCGCCCCCCGGCGGGGCGG
>JAVEDA010000132.1 GCA_030841195.1 Actinomycetota bacterium
ACCGTCATCGTGAGGGGGGCTCAGGTTCTTCTCGAACCAGTGGTGCGCATAGGGCTCATCGTTGAACGCCTGGACCTCGACGTAGCCGGTCGACCGGTAGAGCTGGATCGCCTCGGTGAGGCTCCGGTTGGTCTCCAGCCGGGCGGCGGTGGCCCCGTGCTCCCTGGCTCTCGCCTCCAGCTCAGTCAGCAGGTGGCGGCCGATACCGAGCCCGCGGGCGTCGGCGGAGACCCACATCCGCTTGAGCTCGGCCGGCCCGCGACCGTGGAACTTCACCGCGCGGGCGCCGACCGGCTGGCCGCCGACCCGGGCCAGCAGCAGCAGCCCGGCGGGCTCGACCAGGTCGTCGACGGTCGCGGGGATGCTCCGGCCGGCGTCGAAGCCGCCCTCGAACCGACGGTCGAGCTCGTCGAAGTAGGCCTGCAGGCAGCGCTGCGCGTCCGGGCTGGTGGGGTCCTCGGCCGCGATCACCACCGGCCGGTGCACCACCGGCTGGTTGTCGGACGCGCTCATGTCCGGGCACGCTAGCCGGGGTCGGGCCTTGCTGTCGGCGGGCGGTGCTACAACGCGACGATGGCGATGTTCCTGGTGATGCTGCGGCGGTCCGGTCCCGACTGGGAACCCGGCCGGCCGATGGAGGAGCAGTCTGGCTGGGCCGAGCACGCGAGGTTCATGGATGCCCTGGTGGACACGGGCTTCCTCGTCCTCGGTGGCCCGCTGGCCGACGACCACCGGGTCGTGCACGTGATCGAGGCCGACTCCGAGGACACCGTTCGCGCCCGGCTCGCGAGTGACCCGTGGAGCGACACCCACCTGCAGGTCCACTCGATCGACTCCTGGACGATCCGGCTGGACGGGCGGCGGTGATGTCGAGGTGGGTGCTTGCCGTCGGCGTGACAGGCGTTCTTGCAGCCTGTGCAGGCAGTTCCCACGCGACGCCATCGGATCCGAACGGTTCCTCTGCCGGACCTGCGACGCAAACGGCAACCGAGGCCACCGGCGCTTGCACGGGAACCATTGCGCTGGTCAGTTCCGCCGGGAGCAGAGTCATCGTTCTCCCGAACCGACGGCATCGCCTGCACATGCGCGTCGGCGAGATCGTGACCGTTGATGCCCCTGGCAGCTGCGCTGCGACCGTCTTCATGTCCCCGCAGCGAAGGGGCTTCCTCGCGGTCGCTTTCGGCGGCGTCTCGCCCGATGGCGACGTGCTGGTGTCGATCGACCCTGCACCGTCACGGTAGGGCGAGCTGGCTTCAGCCGAGCTCGAGGGCGGTGCACTGCCACCGGCCGTCCAACCCTTCCAGCCGCAGCGCGACGGCGGTCGACCGCGCGCCCCGCCGCACCAGCGCCGCGACCTCGGCGACCCCGTCGACCGGCTCGCTGACGTGGATCGACCGGACGACACCGCGGGCGGCGGATCCCCGCACGGCGGCCGGCCCGACCACGAGGGCGGCCAGGTCGTCGTACACCGAGGTCGTGGTCCACCGGACGAGCTGGGACACCGGTCGGTCACCGGCGAGGACCTCGACGACGGCCTGGGCGAACCGGGCCGACCAGGCACGGGCGGTCGGCAGCGCTGAGGTGGGGGTCGGCTGTGGCCCGAAGTCGACGGCGTCGGCGTCGTCCTCGGCCGCGGGCCTCGGGACCAGCCGGAGGTCGGGAGGCGGGGCCGGGGCGGCGGGGATGCCGTTGGGGAGGACGAACGCCAGGGCCAAGGTGCCCTGCACGGCGCCTGAGGGTGGGCCCGCCGGACCGCGGCCGGCGTGCTCGTCGTCGTACGGCGGCTCGCTGGCCGGTGCCGGGAGGTGGCGAAGGACGCTCATGGGGTGCTCCTTGTCGCGGGATGGTGGGTGAGTCAGTGGCCGGCCGGCGGCACCAGCCGCTGACCGGGGATCAGCAGGTCCGGGTCGGCGCCGATGACGTCGCGGTTGGCCTGGTGCCAGCGGGGCCACTCGACGGCGACGTCGGCGGCCGACGCGTCCGGGTCCAGGTGCCGGGCGGCGATGTCCCAGAGCGAGTCGCCGCGACGCACGACGACCTCGTCGGCGACCCGCCGCTCGGCGCGGGTCGGGCCGGTGACCAGCCGGGCCGCGGCTTCCTCGGGTGCGCTGCGACGGTGGGTGAGGACCGGCCGGTCCGGGGTCCACCCGGGCGGCACGGTGGCGGCCGGCCGGTCGGGCACCGGCGCCGTCGCGAGGTCGATCTGCTGGCCCGCATGGTCAGACCGGTCGGCAGCCGTGAGCACGCTGGCCACACCGGCATCGGCGGTCAGGGCGGCAGCCACCGGTGTGCCGACGATCGCCAGCCCGAGCGCGGCGGACACGATCCGGCGGGCCGCGCCCGGCGCGAGGGTGAGGGCCACGGCGTGGGCCCGCGAGCCGACCCCCGCCACCGCCGCGGTGGCCAGCGCCGCCGAGGTCACCACGGTCAACCAGGTGAGGATCACCCAGGCGGACAGCGCGGCGGCAAGAGCAACCACAGCCCCCGGCTCAGCCGGCCCGGGAGCGCGAACCGCGGTCAGCGCGCCGCTGGTGCCCCACATCAGCGCGGCGGCGACCAGCACGCACCCGAGCAGCAGGCCGCCGCCGGTGAGCATCACCCGGCGTCGCCGGACCGTGTGCTCCGCCATCGGATCGCTCCTTCCCATACCTTCGTTTGCTTACGTTTGCGTTTCTACACGTGTGTCTGCCTCCGGTCAAGTACGAATGATGAAAGTAGCCGTGAGGACCGGGACTGCGGTAGGAACGGCGTGCCGGACTCCGGCGCCGAACGCCGGCTGCGAGCGGGGAGAGCGGATGCGCTGGGACGACCTGTTCCGGGACCTGGAGGCGCAGCTGGAGGCTGCCGCCGCGGCCGAGCTGGACGCCGAGGTCGCCGACCGCTCCCGGCGTGAGGCCGCCCAGCTGGCGCTGGTGGACCGGGCCCGGGCGGCCGTGGGTCACCCGGTCACGCTGCGGGTGCTGGGCGCCGGACCGGTCGATGGCCTGCTGGTGGACGTCGGCGCCCAGTGGCTGCTGCTGGCTGAGGCGTCCGGCCGTCAGGCGCTGGTGCCGTTGAGCGCGGTGCTGTCGCTGGCCGGGTTGCGCGCCTGGACGTCAGTGCCCGGCGAGGGCGGCCAGGTGTTCGCCCGGCTCGGGCTCGGCTCGGCCCTGCGTGGCATCGCCCGGGACCGGTTGCCGGTGCAGGTCGTCCTCACCGACGGCAGCGTCCTCTCGGGCACCCTGGACCGGGTGGGTTCGGACTTCGTCGAGCTGACCGAGCACGGCGAGGTACGCCGGCGCGGCGAGGTCACCGGCGTCCGCACGGTCCCGTTCGCGGCCCTCGCCCTGCTGCGCAGCGGAGCCTGACTCCGGCGGCGACAACTCTCACTGATCGTCGTCGGCTCCGGCCGGCGGGTCGTCATGGCCGGTGTCGTCGTCGGACCGCCCGAACCGGTGGGTCGACACGAACTCACGGGTCTGGTCGTACATCCGGGCGATGTAGGCCTCCAGCTCGGAGGCCTCCACCCGCCACTGGCCGCGCCCGCCGATCTTGATCGCCGGGAGCTCGCCGGAGCGCACCAGGGCGTAGACCTGGGCGGCCGAGATGTTCAGGGTCTCGGCGACGTCGGCCAGTTGGAGGAAGCGTGGTCCGGAGCCGGGAACGGTCATGGGCCCCGAGTATGCCTGCGGTTGCCTCCGGTTGCGCGCGGCCGTCCACAAGAGGAAGGGCTGTGGACCGCGCCGCGGCGGCCTACCCGGCGTACGGCAGGATGGGCGGGTTGTCCGACCTCACGCCCGAGGGGGAGCCGTGACCGACCTGCCCGCGCCGACCGCGGCCCGGCTCACCCGGGCCCGTTGGCTCGACGCCCGCCTGCTGATCGGTCTCCTGCTCGTCCTGCTGGCGGTGGTGATCGGCGCGAAGGTCATGGCCGACGCCGACCAGCGCGTGCAGGTCTGGTCGGTGACCCACGACCTCGGTGCGGACACGCCGTTGTCCAGCGACGACCTGCAGGCCGCGTCGGTGAACCTCGACGACGCCACCGGGCGCTATCTCGCGGCGTCCGAGGATCTCGACGGCCTGGTCCTCACCCGCCCGGTCGGGCGTGGCGAGCTGCTGCCCGTCACGGCGGTCGGTCGTGCGGACCCGACCGAGCGGCGGCGGATCGTGATCGAGGTCGACCGAGTCGGGGTCGCCGGGCTGGACAAGGGTCAGGTGGTGGACGTCTATGCCGTGCCGGAGACTCCCAGCGGCGAGCCGCCGGCCCGGCCCGAGCTGGTCCTCGACGGCGTCACGATCGGCGAGGACGTGAAGTCCGGCGGCAGCGCGTTCGGCGGCAGTGGGTCGAAGGCCGGCGTCAGTCTGCTCGTGGACAGCGCGGACGTGCCCGACCTGATCGACGCGGTCGCTCACGGCGACGTCTACCTGGTCCAGCTTCCGGCCGGCGAGGCGGCCGGAACGTGACGGTCCCGGTCCTGGCGGCCGTCACCGGCGCGAGCTGGGAAGCGGCGCTGGTCGCAGGTCTGGAACGCACCCCCACCGGCATCACGGTCGTACGCCGGTGCGTGGACCTCGCCGACCTGCTCGCGGCGGCCTCGACGGGGACGGCGCGGGCCGCGTTGCTCTCGGCCGAGCTGCGCCGGCTGGACCGCGACGCCCTGGCCCGGCTCGCGGCCGCCCGGGTGGTGGTCGTCGGCCTCTTCTCGCCCGGCGACGAGGAGGCCGAGACCCGGCTGCGGCAGCTCGGTGTCGTGCACGTGCTCTCGGCCGACTCACCTCCCACCGACATCTCGGCGGCGGTGTCAGCGGCGCTGGGGGAGCAGGAGGCCGGGATCGACGCCCTTGCGCCCGCCGGCTGGAGCCAGCCGCTGGAGGCGTTGCCGGGAGTCGACGCCCCGGTCGACTCCGGGCCGGCGGTCGAGCCGGGCAGTGGCCGGCTGGTGGCGGTCTGGGGGCCGACCGGGGCCCCCGGGCGGACGACGGTCGCGGTCAACGTGGCGGCCGAGCTCGCGGCCAGCGGGGTGCCGACCCTGCTTGCCGACGCCGACGTCTATGGCGGCGTGGTGGCGCAGCTGCTGGGCTTCCTGGACGAGGCACCGGGGCTCGCTGCCGCCACCCGGTTGGCGAACAACGGCCAGCTCGACCTGGCCGCCCTCGCGGCGGTCGCCCCGCAGGCAGCGCCGAACCTGCGGGTGCTGACCGGCATCTCGCGCGCCGACCGGTGGCCGGAGCTGCGGCCGTCGGCACTCGAGCAGGTGTGGCTGCTGTGCCGCAGCCTGGCTGCCGTCACGGTCGTGGACCTCGGCTTCTGCCTGGAGCAGGACGAGGAGCTCTCGTTCGACACCGCGGCCCCGCGGCGCAACGGCGCAACCCTGGCCACTCTGGACGCCGCCGACATCGTGCTCGCCGTGGGCGCCGCGGACCCGGTCGGCATGCAGCGGCTGGTCCGGGGTCTCACCCAGCTGCGCGAGACCGTTCCCGGCGCGCTGCCCCGGGTGGTGCTCAACCGGGTCCGGCGCGGCGCGGTCGGCGCGGAGCCCGAGGGTCAGCTCGCCGAGGCGCTGGAGCGATATGCCGGGGTGCGCGACCCGGCGTACGTGCCGGAGGACCGCGAGTCCGTGGACGCGGCGCTGCTGCAGGCCCGTGCTCTGCACGAGGTCGACCCGGGCTCGAAGGCTCGCGTCGCGCTGGCCGGCATCGCCGCCGGCCTGGTCGGTCGCCCGGCGCCCGGGCGCCGCCGTGGCCTGCTGCGCCGCGGCGCCTGAGAGCACCACCGATGCCGCGGACCTTCCCGGACCAGAACCTGGCGACCCGCCGGCTGCTGCTGCGGCCCTTCTCGGTCGACGACGTGGACGTCATCGTCGCGGCCGCCGGTGACGAGCTGGTCCAGCGCTGGTTGCCGCTGCCACGGCCCTACACCCGGGAGGACGCGGTGCATTGGTGCACCGTGCAGGCACCGGAGGCTCGCACCAGTGGCGCCGGACTGGCGCGAGCGGTCACGCGCGACGAGCGGGTGGTCGGCGCGATCGACCTCAAGCGCACCGACTGGGCGGCCGGAGTCACCGAGATCGGTTACTGGGCCGCGCCCGAGGCGCGCGGCCATGGTTACCTGGCCGACCTGGTGGTCTACTCGCTGGTCCGCAGCGACCTCGACCTTCCGGCCTGACCTCGTAGGCTGCGCCGGGTGAAGCGAGTCCTGCTGACCGGGATGTCGGGGACCGGGAAGTCCAGTGTCGTCCGCGAGCTCGTCGCCCGCGGTTACAAGGCGGTGGACACCGACGACGGCTGGTGCGAGCCGTTGCCGGACGGCCGTCAGCAGTGGCGCGAGGCCGCGGTCCGGGACCTGCTGTCCATCGAGGACGCCGACGTCCTGTTCGTTGCGGGCTGCGAGGAGAACCAGGTCGGGTTCCACCCGCGGTTCGACCAGATCATCCTGCTGAGCGCGCCGATCGAGACGATGCTCGAACGGCTGTCGACGCGGACCACCAACCCGTTCGGCAAGTCTGCGGAGGAGCGGCAGCGAGTCCTCGACGACACCGTGACCGTCGAGCCGCTGCTTCGCGGCGTCGCCGACCACGAGGTCGTCACCACGATGTCGCTGGACGATGTGGTGACCACGGTCCTGCGCCTCGTCAGCGAGTGACCGTCGCTCCGGTCGCCCTTCCGTCAGGTTCTCCGGCCCTCAGGTGCTCCGGCCTTACCGCGGTGAACCCACACCTACCGTGCCGAATTCAGCGCGGTTGACCACCAACGATCACGGAACCGTGATCATTTTGCGGGAGGGTGGCGGCGGCTGAGCTCGGCGCGGGCAACCGAGCGGACGTGCACCTCGTCCGGGCCGTCCGCGATCCGCAAGGTGCGCGCCCCGGCGTACATCGCGGCCAGCGGGGTGTCGTCGCTGACACCGGCTCCGCCGTGCACCTGGATGGCGTCGTCGATAACCCGGCAGGCCATCCGCGGCACCACCACCTTGATGGCGGCCACCTCCGACGCGGCCGCCTTCACGCCGTGGGTGTCGATCAGCCAGGCGGTCTTGAGCACCAGCAGCCGGGCCTGCTCGATGGCCATCCGAGCCTCGGCGATCTGCGCGGCCACCACCCCGTGGCCGGCGAGCGGCCGGCCGAACGCCTCCCGCGACCGGGCCCGCTCGACCATCAGCCGCAGCGCGCGCTCGGCCATCCCGACCAGTCGCATGCAGTGGTGCACCCGGCCGGGCCCGAGCCGGGCCTGCGCGATCGCGAAGCCGTCGCCCTCACCGCCCAGCAGGTTCGCAGCGGGGACCCGCACGTCGTCGAGCACGATCTCGCCGTGCCCGTGCTGGTCGTGGTAGCCGAACACCGGCAGCGACCGGACCAGCGTCACGCCGGGCGCGTCCATCGGCACCAGCACCATCGACTGCTGCCGGTGCGCCTCCGCGTCGGGGTCGGTGCGGCCCATCACCACCAGTACCGCGCACCGCGGGTCGGCCGCACCCGTGGTCCACCACTTGCGGCCCGACACCACGTACTCGTCGCCGTCACGGCGGATCGACGTCGCGATGTTGCGCGCGTCCGAGGACGCGACGTC
>JAVEDA010000168.1 GCA_030841195.1 Actinomycetota bacterium
GGCGAGTTCCTCAAGGGTGGCGGCGCGATCCGCTGCCTCACGAACCCGCTCGACGTCGAGCTGGGTCGCGACCTCGACCTGGTGCCCGGAGGTCGGGTCCTGCTCCCGTCCTAGGGTGCTCGCATGAGCATCCCGCAGCCACGCGCGACGGTCGCCTCCATCCCGGCGTACGTCGCCGGCAAGCCCCCCGCGCCCCGACCGGGCCAGCAGGTCTACAAGCTGTCGTCCAACGAGAACCCCTACCCGCCGCTGCCCGGTGTGGTCGAGGCCGCCGAGGCGGCGGTCGCGCAGATGAACCGCTACCCCGACATGGGCAACACCGCCCTGTACGACGCCCTGGCCGAGCGGCTCGGCGTACGACGGGAGCGGCTGGCCGCGGGCACCGGGTCGGTGGCGGTGCTCTACCACCTGCTCCAGGCGTTCTGCGACCCCGGCGACGAGGTCGTCTACGCCTGGCGCTCGTTCGAGGCCTACCCGATCGCGGTGTCCGCGACCGGCGGCACGTCGGTCCAGGTGCCGGTGACCGCCGACGGGCGCCACGACCTCGACGCGATGGCCGCGGCGATCACCGACCGGACCCGGCTGGTGCTCGTCTGCTCGCCGAACAACCCCACCGGCACCGCCGTACGACGTGGAGAGCTGGAGCGGTTCCTGGACCAGGTGCCGCGGGACGTCCTGGTCGTCATCGACGAGGCGTACTGCGAGTTCGTCCGCGACGCCGAGGTGCCGGACGCACTCGAGGTCTACCGCGAGCGGGCGAACGTCGCGGTCCTGCGCACGTTCTCCAAGGCCTACGGACTCGCCGGGCTGCGGGTCGGGTACGCCGTCGCGCACCCGCCGGTCGCCGACGCGCTGCGCAAGACCGCCGTGCCGTTCGGCGTCAGCAGCATCGCCCAGGCTGCGGCCGTGGCCTCGCTGGCCGCCGAGGACGAGCTGCTTCAGCGGGTCGCGGCGCTGGTCGAGGAGCGCACCCGGGTGCAGGCCGCGTTGCGTGAGCAGGGCTGGTCGTCGGTGCCCGACTCGCAGGCCAACTTCGTCTGGCTCCGGCTCGGTGAGCGGACCACCGAGCTTGCGGCCGCCTGCGACGCCGCCGGTGTGGTGGTGCGGCCGTTCGCGGGCGAGGGTGCCCGGGTGACGATCGGTGAGCCCGAGGCGAACGACGTCTTCCTCCAGGTCGCGAAGGCCTTCGCCGGCTGACGGCAGACCCTGCGTGCAGCCGGCCGAGCGACAGGTGAGAAGGTCGAAGGGTGCGACTCGACCACCTCTCCTACGCCGCCGGACCCGAAGGTCTGGGTGCGTGCGCGCAGCGGTTGGGCTCCGCCCTCGGTGCAGGTTTTCGTGACGGCGGGCTGCACCCGCGCTTCGGTACCCGCAACTTCTTGCTCCCGCTCGCGAACGGCGTCTACCTCGAAGTCGTCGCAGCACTCGACCACCCGGCTGCCGACAAGGCGCCGTTCGGGCAGGCGGTCAAGGCGCGCAGCGAGGCGGGCGGCGGCTGGCTCGCGTGGGTCGTGGCCGTGGACGACCTGACCCCGATCGAGGCGCGGCTCGGACGTCCCGGAGTCCCCGGCCATCGCCGGCGGCCGGACGGCGTGGACCTGACCTGGCGCCAGATCGGGGTGCTCGACCTGCTCGACGACCCGGCGCTGCCGTTCTTCGTGCAGTGGCAGAGCGACCCCGGCCTGCACCCGTCCACGAGGCACGACGGCGACCACTCCGTCCCCGGGATCACCCGGGTGGAGATCTGCGGCGACCGGGCGAAGGTCGGCGAGTGGCTCGGTGAGCCAGTGGAGCGGGCCGACTTCCAGATCGACTGGGTCGACGACGGTGACCCCGGACTGTCGGCCGTGCACTTCAGCACCAACAACGGCGTCGTCCGCATCGACTGACCAAGATCCCCAAAGTTGCATGATCAACGGGGAGGTTGGGGGCTGGGCCTGATCATCAACCGGGCCGTGGTGCCACCATCGGCACCGTGGCCGCCCTCGACCTGGACCGCACGGTGACCGACCGGCTGCTGCTGCGCACGGTGCCGGGTGCCGTCGACTACCTGGTCGAGGACCTGCGGGCGCTCGGGTCGCAGGCGCAGGCGCGGGTCGAGCAGCGGTGGCGGGACGGGCTGCTGGTCGACTTCACCGGCTCGCTGTCGCGGCTCGCGGCGATCCGGTTCTTCTCCTCCTGTTCGGTCTGGCTGGAGCCGGACGTCATGGCGGCCTTGACCCGGTCCCGGGACGGCGGGCTGCTGGGAGCGGTGGCTGCCGACCATGAGCCGGTGACGTTCCGCGTCGCCGACGTCGGCGACCGCCGGTGGCCGCTGCGGGACGAGCTGCAGGCCGGCCTCGGGTGGGTCAACGCGCCGACGGACTGGGCCGTGAACGTCGACGACTACCGTGGCCACCTCGTCCTGGACGTGGGCGAACTGTTCTTCACCGCACGGTTCGGCCGGCTCGAGCGGGTGCCCGCGTCGACGACGCCGGTGGTTGCGGCCGTGCTGGCCCGGCTGACCAAGGCGGGCCCGGACGACGTGGTGCTGGACCCGTTCTGCGGTGCCGGCACCAACCTGGTCCAGGTCGCGCAGATGTCCGCCCCCGCCCGGCTGATGGGGTCCGACCTGGACCTCGGGGCGCTCGCCAAGGCCCGCGCGAACCTCGCTGCACGCGGCATCGAGGCGGGGCTGTGGCAGGCCGACGCGGCGCGACTGCCCGGGGCGCCGCACTCGGTAGACCGGATCGTCGCGAACCTGCCGTTCGGCAAGCGGGCCGGCTCGCACGCAGCCAACGTCGAGCTCTACCCGGCCTTCCTGCGCCGGGTCCGCAGCGTGCTGCGGCCGTCCGGGCGTGCGGTGCTGCTGACCGAGGAGAAGCGGTTGCTCCGGGATGCGGTGCAGCGCACCGCGGACCTGAGCGTGATCAAGGAGGTCGAGCTGGAGTCGGGCGGCCTGCACCCCTCGGCGTACGTCGTGGTGAACCGGCCGCGCGGCCGGGCCCGCCGCGGCGGCAGCTGAGAAGGCTCAAGCCAGCGGCAGGTCGACCACCGGGGTGAGCCGGGCCGTGCCGTCGCGATCGCGACCGGCCTTCTCGATGACCAGCGTGGCCGACCGGCCGTCGAGCAGCAGGGTGGCGATCTCGTTGCCGTAGAACGGGCCGGCCAGCCGGGACCAGTAGAGGTCCTGCCGGGGCAGCCGGGCCACCTTGTTCAGCAGGAAGTGCGTCGTCTTCTCGGCCAGCCGGCTCCACGAGATCCGGAAGATCACCTTCATGAACGGGGGCACGAAGTTGTGCACCGGCGAGCAGGTGAGCTGGTAGACCGGGGACTGGACCTCGTCCCCGTAGTGCGCGCGGGTCGCGTACGCGTGGTGCACGTCGCCGGACAGCACGCAGATCGAGCCGGGCGGCTGCCCGCCGGAGCCGGCGTGGTCGCCGCGGCCGACGCACCGGAACAGCTCGGCCAGCCGGTCGAAGGACTGCCGGAAGGCCGCCCAGTGCTCGAGGTCAGCGGCCCGGCGGAATCCCTCCGCCCAGCGGGCCATCAACGCTCCGCGCCGGCCGTCGGCGAGCACCTCGTTCCACGACTCCACGTCGTGCA
>JAVEDA010000174.1 GCA_030841195.1 Actinomycetota bacterium
TCCGTTCGCCGAGGTCGTCGACGGCGAGGTCCACATCCACTCCGGGTACGACGACGTTGAGCTGACCTTCGAGGGACCAGGGCTGGGGGGCGGCATCCGGCCCCGGGTCGGCGTGCGGCACGTCCCCCTCGCGGCTCTCGTCAACGCGGTGCTCGAAGTCGGCCTCACCCTCACCCGGCTCGAGGAACTGGCGGACGGGCCGACCCCGGACCTGCTGGTCCTCGCCGCGGCAGCTCCGCTCAGCGGCGCTTGACCTCGACCGCGAGGGCGGCCGCCAGGTCGCCGCGAGGCTCGACCGCCACCTCGTCCAGACCCAGCCAGCCGGCCATCGTCGCGAGCTCGGCCGCCAGCTCGGCCGCCGTCTCCGGCGGCGCGTGCTCCTCGGCGTACGCGGACCTGACTCGCAGCACGCCGGACCCAGCGCCTGCCTGCCGATCCGCCTTGAGGTCGACCCGGGCGACCAACCGCTCGCCGAGCAGGAACGGCAGCACGTAGTAGCCGTACACCCGCTTCTCGGCGGGCACGTAGATCTCGATCCGGTAGTGGAAGCCGAACAGGTGCTCGGCCCGCCACCGGAACCAGACCAGCGGGTCGAACGGCACCAGCAGAGCGCGGGCGTCGACCCGGCGCGGCAGCCGGGCGTCCCGGTGCAGGTAGGCGGCACGGCCCCAGCCCTCGACCTCGACCGGCAGCAGCTCGCCGGCGTCGACGAGGGCCGCCACGGCGCCGCGGGAGTCCTCCGGCCTGAGCCGGAAGTAGTCGCGCAGGCACGGCTCGGTCGCGACGCCGTGCGCCCGGGCGGCGATCCGGGTCAGCTCGACGAAGGCCTCCTCGTCGGTGGGGTCGGGTGCCTCGACGACGGCGCGCGGCAGCACCCGCTCGGGCACGGTGTAGCGGCGCTCGAACGACGTCGTCCGCCCGGCCGAGCTGATCTCGCCTGCATAGAAGAGGAACTCCAGGGCCCGCTTGACCTCCGACCAGTTCCAGCCCCAGTCGACCTTGGCGCGCGGCACGTCGTGCTCCAGCGCGGCCTCGACCTGACCGGCGGTCATCGGCACGGTGCGGTCGCGCAGCTCGTCGCGCACGGCTTTCACGAGGTCGGGGCGTTGGGCGGCGATGGAACGGATCCCGCCCCAGGCCTCCTCGCTGCGGCGCATCCGCCAGCGGAGCAGCCGCAGCGTGTCCGGCGGGACCAGGCTCGCCTCGTGCGCCCAGTACTCCACCAGCCGGCGGGGCGCGCGGCCGGTCGCGCGGTCCAGCAACGCCCGGTCGTAGGCCCCGAGCCGTGAGAACAGCGGCAGGTAGTGGGCCCGCGACAGCACGTTGACGCTGTCGATCTGCAGCAGACCGATCCGCTCGACGGTGCTGGTGAGGTTCCGCATCGTGGGTGCGGCCGGGCGGGGCGCAGCCAGGCCCTGCGCCGCGATGGCCACCCGCCGGGCCCGGGCGACGGTCAGGCGCACCGGCCGCGACGTGGTCACGGTGGGCGATGCTGCCACGCGGGGCCGACAGCGGCTGCGAGGATCACGCTGTGACCGGTCGAGGGACTGCCGTGGCGGCGGTGGCGTGCGTCGCACTGTCGCTGCCGTTGGCGCCGCCGTCCCCGGCCGCGACGGTCGCTGCGGTTCGTGCCTCGGTGCATGAAACGACAGTCGTGATCGGTACGTCGGTAGAAGGCCGGCCGATCCGCGCCGTGCACCGGTGGACCGACGGGGCGACCCGCAGCACCGTGGTCGTCGGCAGCATCCACGGCGACGAGCGGGCCGGGATGAGAGTCGTGCGCCGGCTGCGCACGGCCGTGTTGCCGGCCGGCGTCGACCTGTGGCTGGTCCGCACGATGAACCCCGACGGGACGGCTGCCGACCGGCGTACCAACACTCATGGCGTCGACCTCAACCGCAACTTCCCGACGTACTGGGAACGCGCCGGTGCCGGCACTGAGACCTGGTCGGGGCCGACGGCGGCCAGCGAGCCGGAGACCCGGGCCGCGATGTCCTTCCTGCGCACGGTCGCGCCGCGCACGACTCTGGTGTTCCACCAGCCGCTGTTCGGCGTCGACTCCTACCGCGCGAAGTCGATGACGCTGGTGCGCCGGCTGGCCCGCCTGCTCGACCTGCCGGTGCGGTCGTTCGACTGCAGCGGCGGCTGCCACGGAACCCTGACCGACTGGCACAACCGGCACCTGCCGGGCCGGGCCGTGACGATCGAGCTCGGCCCGCGGGTGCCGGCCGCCGCCGTCGCCCGCTACGCCGACGCCCTCCTCCGCCTCGCCACCCCATAGGCGTATCTCGGCTCAGAGGGGGCGGTCGAGCCGGCGGGCGAGGGCTCGGAGGGCACCGGCGGCGGCGGTCCGCACCGACGGCTCGGGGTCGTCGAGGCAGTCATGGACGGCGTCGGCGTGCTCGGCCTCACCCACGGCAGCCAGGGCGCGTACGGCGGCGGCGCGGACCCGCGGCACCCCGTCCGCGCACAGCGGCGCCAGCTCGTCGGCCGCGGCGCCGACCTCGTGGGCGCGCACGACCTTGGCGCACATCTCGCGCACCCGCCAGGACTCGTCGGACAGGCCACGAACCACGGCCGGCTCGGCCTGCGGACGGTAGGCGTGCAGCAGGGCACGGGCGGCCCAGACCCGCGGCCAGTAGTCGAGGGCGAGGGCCTTGTCGACCATCGAGGCCGAGCTGGGCCCGCCGATCCAGTCGAGGTCGGGGGCATCGACGTCGGTCCAGTCGCCGCCGCGCAGGAGATCGGCGCACCAGTCGGCCACGGCGTCGGCACCCACCAGCTCGACCAGCGCGGCGACCCGCTCCACCGGCCGGGCGGCCAGCTCCGCCGCCGACGGCGCACGCACCGGCGTACCGGTCAGGTGATCTCGAGCAGCTTCTCGCGGACCGCGTAGACCACGGCCTCCATCCGGGAGTGCAGCTGCAGCTTCTCCAGGATGTTGCGGATGTGGTTCTTCACCGTGTTCTCGCTGATGAAGAGCTCCTTGGCGATGTCCCGGTTGTTGAGACCCTTCGCCACCAGCTTGAGCACCTCGAGCTCGCGGTCGGTCAGCCGCGGGGCGGGCACCTGCTGGCGCTCGTCGCCCTTCTTGATCATCGTGGCGAACTCGGTGAGCAGCTTGGACGCCATCGACGGACTGATCAGCGACTGGCCACCGGCGACCGACCGGATCGCGGCCGCGACCTCGTCGATGGAGATCTCCTTGAGCAGGTAGCCGCTGGCACCGGCCTTGATGGCGTCGTAGAGGTCGGCCTCGTCGTCGGAGATCGTGAGCATCACGATCTTCGCGCTGGGCACCACGTCCTTGATGGCCGTGCAGGCCTCGATGCCGCTGCGCCGCGGCATCCGGACGTCCATCAGGACGATGTCGGGCAGCAGGGCGGAGGCGAGGTCGACCGCCTCGGCGCCGTCACCGGCCTCGCCGACGACCTCGATGTCGGTCTCCTGGCCGAGCACCATCTCCAGGCCGCGACGGAACAGTGCGTGGTCGTCGACGACCAGGACCCGGATCGGCTCGGCGGCGCCGGGCACCGCGCGACTCGTCCGGACCGACCCGGCCACGTGCTCGCTCACCCGCTACACCTCTCGGACAGCCTCGGCAGGGCGCGCCGGACCATGCCCGGCACGCGTGCGCATCCTCGCACGTCAGCGCCCGGTACGACGGTTATCCGGGCGAAACGTCCACGGTGGCCGCCACCCGGCCGGGCCTCAGACGGCGAGCCGGATGACCCCGTAGTCGTAGGCCCGCCGGCGGTACACGACACTCGGCTGGGCGGTGGTCGCGTCGACGAACAGGTAGAAGTCGTGGCCGACCAGCTCCATCTCGTAGAGAGCCTGGTCCAGGTGGATCGGTGCCGCCTGGTGGACCTTCTCGCGGACGAACATCGGGCCGTCGTCGTCGGCACCGGGGTAGGCGTCGGCGTCCTCGCTCGGCGCGGGAGTCCGCCCGGCACCGTCGAGGGCGGCGGTAGCCGTCGCCACCGAGACGGGGGTCTTCGCACCGTGGTGGACGCGGCGACGGTCCTTCGCCTTGCGCAGGCGTGCCTCGAGCTTGGTGACCGCCGCGTCCAGGGCGGCGTAGCAGTCCTGCGCGGCGGCCTCCGCGCGCATGACCGGGCCGCGGGACAAGATGGTGAGCTCTATCCGCTCGCGCTGGTCAGCGAGGCGCGGG
>JAVEDA010000394.1 GCA_030841195.1 Actinomycetota bacterium
CCTGCGCCTTGACCACGACGGCCGCCGACAGCAGAGCCGCCACCAGCGAGAGCACGACGAGCGTTCCGCCCGCCCCGCTGACCGCCGCTCCCAGACCGAGCACCAGCCAGCCGAGGGCAGCGAGGGCGAACGAGCGCCGCCGCCCTCCCCACACCGCCAGGTCGTCGGCGGGGCTCCGCCGGACCTGGTGCGGCCTGGTCAGCACGACTCGTCGCGTCGTGCGAGTCCTCCTGATCGGGACCTCTGGCTCCGGGTCCACCATGAGCCGCGCCTCCCCGTTCGGGACGGCTCCCCGTCCCGGCCGCCAGTATGCGCACGGTCAGCCGCGCAGGCGCAGGGTTCGGGGCGGTTCGCCGTCCACCAACGGCTCGCTGGCCAGCGACCGGCCGGCGGCGACCAGACCAGGCACGTCGATGCCGTACGGCGGCGCGCCGGCGTACGGCTCGATCCGGGCGGCGCCGCGCTGCAGCAGGGTCGAGGCCCCGGTCGGGTTGCCGCGGGCCCGGTGGGTCAGCCCGACCGCCAGCTGGGCCAGGCCTTGCCACAGGTCGCGCTCGGCCGCCGGCGCCGCCTTCCAGGTGCCCTCGAGCACCTCGTGGGCGTGGAACGGGCGGCCGAGGTCGAGCAGCCGCTGCGCCTCGACCAGCGACTCGTCCGGAGGCAGTACCAGGTCGTCGGGCACCCGCTCGACACCCTCGGCATCGTGCGGGAGCGGCCGGCCCAGCCCGTCCCGCGGGCGGGCGTTGCGGGCCCGCCCGGCCGGGTCCCGGTCCCGGGAGGGGCCGCTCACTGGTGCTCCGGAGCGGGGTCGTCCAGCCAGTCCCGCAGCACGGTGGTGAACGCGGCCGGGTCCTCCTCCTGCGGGAAGTGCCCCACCCCCGGCATCAGGTGCCAGCGGTAGGGCGCCTCGACGTAGCGGCCCGACCCTTGGGCGCTGGCCGGCAGCACGCACCCGTCCAGCGCGCCGTGCACCTGAAGGGTGGGCACGGTGACCGGGCTGGACATCCGCCGGGCGTAGCGGATGCCGTCCGGGCGGGGGATCGAGCGGACGGCCCAGCGGTAGGACTCGAGCGCGCAGTGGGCCACCCCGGGGATCTGGGCTGCCTCCCGGTAGCGGGCCTCGGTGTCGGCGTCCGGCCAGTCGGGGCCGGCCCACTGGCGCAGCAGCACCCCGACGGCCTCGGCGTCGTCCTCGACGAGGTGCCGCTCGGGCAGCACCGGTGTCTGGTAGCCGATGACGTGCCGGCTGGCCCGGACCTGCCGTAGCGCGGTCAGGTGGGCCCGGCGCAGCCGCCGCGGGTGCGGCATCGAGACGGCCACCAACCGGCGTACCTGGCGAGGATGGACCACCGACAACGTCCAGGCGACCATGCCGCCCAGTCCCTGCCCGACCACGACGGCATCCCGTTCGCCGAGGGACCGGATCACCCCGGACACGTCCTCGGCCAGGGTGCGCGGGTCGTAGCCGCGGGGCGGCTTGTCGCTGGCGCCGAAGCCGCGCAGGTCCATCGCGGCCACCCGGTGGCCGGCCGCGGCGAGCGCCGGCAGCTGGTGCCGCCAGGTCCACCAGAACGTCGGGAACCCGTGCAGCAGCAGCACGAGCGGGCCCTCGCCGGCGACGGCCACGTGGAAGCGCGCGCCGTTCGCCGCGACCATCTGGTGGTCCCACGGCCCGGCGACGCGGGCGACCGAGGCGTCCGGCGGCTGATCAGGTCGTCGGCGACGTGCCATTGCCTGACCGCGGGCTCTTGAGGAACGCCGCGGTGTCCTTGCTGGTGCGGATCGTCCGCTCCGGGGGCCCGACCTTGGACACCGCCCTCTTGCCGACCAGCACCAGCACTCCGGCCACCAGCAGGTACAGGACGGTCACGATCAGGAACGCGAGCCAGGGCACGACCCCGAGCTCGACCAGGCCCTCCGCGAGCGCGATCGACAGCAGGATCACGGCCAGCAGGCCGAGGAAGGCGGCCGCCCCGAACATCGCGCCGCCCTTGACGCCGTTCCCGACCTCCTGACGGATTTCGGTCTTGGCCAGCTCGATCTCGCCGCGCACCAGCGCCGACAGGTCACGGCTGGCGGTGGCGAACAGCGCGCCGAGCGTCTCCTCGGGCTGGGTGCCGGTCTCTGGCCGTCCGGTCGGGTGCGTCATGGCGCTCAGTGTGCCCCGAGATCACCCTCCGACGCATGTCGCGGTCAGGGCCTGGTGCGAGTGGGGCTGCGGCAACAAGGCCAAGACCCGCAGCTACCGGCCCGGAAGAGGGAAGCCGCGGTCCGCTAACCGCTCGTTGCTAACGCGGCTCGAGCTCCGGGAGCAGCTCGGCGGCGGCGTGTTCCAGGACGCCGACGTCACCGGCGTACACACCGTCCGGGCGGGGCCAGTGCACGACCACCTCGTCGAACCGCAGCGCCCCGGCCCGGCCAAGGACGTCGCGCAGGTGCTCGACCGACGACGGTCCGAACGCACCCGACGCGTCGACGCTCAGGTAGCGCTGCACCGAAGCTGGGTCACGGCCCTCGGCGGTCAGGGCGTCGTCCAG
>JAVEDA010000209.1 GCA_030841195.1 Actinomycetota bacterium
GGGCTGCGGGTCGTCGCCGGGCTGGGACAGCTCGCCGGTGGTGCTGATGCCGAGGGACTTGGCGACCTGGCGGAGCTGGCCGACCAGGTCCTGCCACTCACGGATCCGCAGGTAGTGCAGGAACTCGCTGCGGCACAGCCGCCGGAACGCGCTGCCGGACAAGGCCTTCTGCTGCTCCTGCAGGTAGAGCCACAGGTTGCGGTAAGCCAGGAAGTCCGAGCGGTCGTCGGCGAACCGACGGTGCGACTCATCGGCGGCCTGCTGGTGGTCCGGCGGCCGCTCCCGCGGGTCCTGGATCGACAGCGCCGCGGCGATGACGAGTACGTCGGGGAGCACCCCGTTGCGGTCGGCCTCCAGCACCATCCGGCCCAGCCGCGGGTCGACCGGCAGCCGGGACAGCTGGCGCCCCAACGGGGTGAGCCGCTTGTTCAGGTGGGGCTCGCTCGGGTCGAGGGCGCCGAGCTCCTCGAGCAGCGCGACGCCGTCCTTGACCTGGCGGCGGTCCGGCGGCTCGATGAACGGGAACGCGGCGATGTCGCCGAGGCCGAGGGCGGTCATGGCGAGGATGACCGACGCGAGGTTGGTGCGCAGGATCTCCGGCTCGGTGAACTCCGGCCGGGCCGCGAAGTCTTCCTCGGTGTAGAGCCGGATGCAGATGCCGTCCGAGGTGCGTCCGCACCGCCCGGCCCGCTGGTTGGCGCTGGCCTGGCTGACGGCCTCGATCGGCAGCCGCTGCACCTTCAGCCGGTGGCTGTACCGCGAGACGCGGGCCGTGCCCGGGTCGACCACGTAGCGGATGCCCGGCACGGTCAGCGACGTCTCGGCCACGTTCGTGGCCAGCACCACCCGGCGTACGTCGTGGGGGGCGAACACCTTGTGCTGCTCGGCGGCGGACAGTCGCGCGTAGAGGGGGAGCACGTCGACCGGCTCGCGCTTGCGGGCCAGGTGCGGCCGCAGCGCCTCGGCGGTGTCACGGATCTCCCGCTCGCCGGAGAAGAACACCAGCACGTCTCCAGGTCCCTCGAGCATGAGCTCGTCGACGGCGTCCAACACTGCGCTGGTCTGGTCGCGGTCCTCGTCGGCCGCCTCAGCGTCCGGGTCGATGACCGGCCGGTAGCGCATCTCCACCGGGTAGGTGCGGCCGGTCACCTCGACGACGGGCGCGTCGCCGAAGTGCTCGGCGAAGCGGGCGGTGTCGATGGTCGCGGAGGTGACGACCAGCTTGAGGTCGGGCCGGCGGGGGAGCAGCTGCTTGAGGTAGCCGAGCAGGAAGTCGATGTTGAGGCTCCGCTCGTGCGCCTCGTCGATGATGATCGTGTCGTAGCGGCGCAGGTCGCGGTCGCGCTGGATCTCGGCCAGCAGGATGCCGTCGGTCATCAGCCGGACCAGGGTGTCGGCGCCGGCCTTGTCGGTGAACCGCACCGAGTAGCCGACCGCGCCGCCCAGGTCGACGCCGAGCTCCTCGGCGATCCGGTCGGCGACCGTCCGGGCGGCCAGCCGGCGCGGCTGGGTGTGCCCGATCAGCCCTGCGACGCCACGGCCGAGCTCGAGGCAGATCTTGGGCAGCTGGGTGGTCTTGCCGGACCCGGTCTCGCCCGCGACGATCACGACCTGGTGGTCGCGGATCGCGGCGGCGATCTCGTCCCGGCGCTCGGCAACGGGCAGGTCCGGGTAGCTGATCGGCAGCAACGCGGCGCGCCCGGACTCCCGTCGCGCGGAGCGATCTGGTGAGTCGGTCCTCGAGCGTCGCGCGCGGCCAGCCATCCGGCGAACCACTGTAGGTGGTCTGGTTGCCAGTTGGCTGGTTGGCTGTTCTGTCGATGTAGTGCTGCGCCGTTCGTCGGGGGAGTGTCAGAGTCACCTGAGTCCGGCCCTCCGGGGGCCGGGGGAGGAGCAGCACCCATGAGCGAGTACCTCATCCTGATCTACGGCGACGAGCAGGCCTACGCGGCGGCGGACGACGCGTTCGCGCAGCAGCTGATGGAGGCCCACAACCGGTTCTCCGAGCAGGTCGCCGAGCAGGGCGCCAAGATGGTCGGCGGCAACGCGCTGCAGAACACCGGCACGGCCACCAGCGTGCGCGGCGTCGTCGTCACCGACGGTCCGTTCGCCGAGACCAAGGAGGCGCTCGGTGGCTACTACCTGATCGAGGCGAACGATCTCGACCACGCGCTGGCGATCGCCAAGCTCTGCCCGGCACCGTTCGGGGGCGTCGAGGTCCGGCCGATCCTGGACTTCCCGGAGGGGTGACTGCGGCCGACCGACCTGCGGACGTCGAGGCTGCGGTCGCCGACGCGCACCGTCGCGAGTGGGGCTTCGTGCTCGCCGCGACGGTGCGGGTCGCCGGCAGCGTGGACCTCGCTGAGGAGTGCGTCCAGGACGCCTATGGCGCGGCGCTGGACACCTGGCGCCGCCAGGGCGTGCCGCGGTCGCCGGGGGCCTGGCTCACCACGACCGCCCGGCGCCGGGCGCTGGACGTGCTGCGGCGGGAGCAGACGCTGCGGCGCAAGCTCCCGCTGCTCGCCGAGCCGGGGGTGACGGCCGGCGCGGACGAGGCGATGGTCGACCGGGAGGACGAGGTGATCACCGACGAGCGGCTCCGGCTGGTGTTCACCTGCTGCCACCCGGCCCTGGCCCGCGAGGCGCAGGTCGCGCTGACGCTGCGGCTGCTGTGCGGCCTGACGACGGCCGAGATCGCGGCCGCGTTCCTGGTGCCCGAACCGACCATGGCGGCCAGGGTGACCCGGGCCAAGAAGAAGATCGCGGCCGCGCACATCCCCTACCGGGTGCCGGGCAGCACCGAGCTCCCGGACCGGCTGGACGCGGTGCTCACCGTGTTGCACCTGGTGTTCACGACCGGGCATGCGGCGCCCGGTGGTGCCGACCTGGTGCGCGCAGACCTGGTGGCCCGCGCCCTCGACCTGGGCCGGGTCCTGCACGCGCTGATGTCCGACGAGCCGGAGGTCCGCGGCCTGCTGGCGTTGATGCTGCTCACCGACTCCCGCCGGGACACCCGGGTGGACGCGTCTGGCCGCCTCGTCCTGCTGGCCGACCAGGACCGGGACCGCTGGGACCGGGCGCAGGTGCTCGAGGGGCTTGCCCTCGTCCGCGACCTGCACCACAGCCGGGTCGGCCGGTTCGGCCTGCAGGCGGCCATCGCCGCGGAGCACGCGGTCGCCCCGTCGTACCCGGAGACCAGGTGGGGCCGGGTCGTCGCGCTCTACGACGCGTTGCTGCGCGAGTGGCCGTC
The DNA here is from genome assembly GCA_030841195.1 of Actinomycetota bacterium. GTDB lineage: Bacteria > Actinomycetota > Actinomycetes > JACCUZ01 > JACCUZ01 > JAVEDA01. The sequence goes on from JAVEDA010000209.1 coordinate 3,251, forward strand.
GCCGGTCGTCGAGCTCAACCGGGCGGTCGCGCTGGCCGAGGTCGCCGGCCCGGAGGCCGCCCTCGCGGAGGTGGACCGGCTGGCCGCTGACGGCCGGCTCGCGGGCTACCGGTACCTGCCCGCGACCCGGGCCGACCTGCTGCGCCGGCTGGGTCGCAGCGCCGAGGCGGCCACGGCGTACGACGAGGCGCTGGCGCTGACGGACAACGAGGCCGAGCGGGCGTTCCTCACCAGCCGCCGGGACGAGGCCCGCCGGATCTGAGCCGCTCGCCGGTCAGCCCCCGTCGGCCGCCTTCTCCAGGGCCGCGACGTCGATCTTGGTCATCTTCAGCATCGACGCCATCGCGCGCTGGGCCCGCTCCGGGTCCGGGTCGCTGAGCAGCCTCGGCAGGGCGGTGGGGACGACCTGCCAGGACAGGCCGAACCGGTCCTTGATCCAGCCGCACGCGACCTCGGACCCGCCGCCCTCGAGCAGGCGCGCCCACAGACGGTCGACCTCCTCCTGGTCCTCGCAGCTGACCGAGAAGGAGACGGCCTCGGTGAACGGGAACTCCGGGCCGCCGTTGAGCGCCATGTACTCCTGGCCCTCGAGCACGAACGACACGGTCATCACCGTGCCCGCCGGGCGCGGCCCGGCCTCGCCGTAGTGGGTGACCTCCAGGATCTTCGCGTCACCGAACAGCGAGACGTAGAACTCAGCGGCTTCCTCGCCCTCGGTGTCGAACCAGAGGCACGGGGTGATCTTCTGCATGGCGGTTCCTCCCGTCGATGGGCTGTGTCACCCCGTCTGACCACTGCCGGCTCGGAAAGTCATCGGTGCCGCAACGCCCCCGGGCGGCGGGGAAGCAGCGCGACCAGCGCCGCGGTGAAGACCGCGGCCGAGGCGAGCTCCACCGTGAACCGGTGCACCTCCTCGTCCTGGATCCGCGCGTGCGCCGCGTCGAACCAGCGCGGGAACGGCGACCGGCCGAAGAACTGCCGGCCGGGCTTGTCCAGGTCGGGCAGGCAGGCCCCGAAGATGCCGGCGAGCACGGGCAGCCGCCGGTCCGGCGGGGTGGCCCGGGCAATGGCGGCGATGGCGGCCAGGCCGAGCAAGCCGTCCGGGACGGCCACCATGAGCAGGTGCTCGTCGTCGACCCCGAAGTGCGGCAGCCCGTCGAGCACGAAGTGCGACAGGAAGCCCAGGGTGGCGGCCTGGCCCACGTCCGGGGCGACCGCGCCCAGCACTGCACCCGACAGGACGTGGTTGGTGATCAGCACTCGTCGAGAGTGCCAGAGTCAGCAGGCCGCGCGGCAGGGGTACATGTACCAGGCGCGCAGGTCGCCCTGCGGGTCGAACATCCAGGCGCCGTCACCGAGCCACTTCGCGCCACCCGTGACGTTGGCGAAGATGGGCTCGTCCAGGCCCCAGTAGTAGGTGCCGTCCTGGTCGGTGCCGTGCCCGATCCGGAGCCGGACCCGTTCCCCGGGCCCGACCTGGGCACCGGCCGGGAACACGTAGCCGTGCGCCTTGGTGCCCCGGTACGCCGCGTCGCGGACCCACCAGCCGGCGAGCGACACGACGTTCGCCCCCGTGTTGACGATGTCCACCCACTCGCCGTTGACGTTGGCGCTGTCGTTGCCGTCGGCGTCCCAGTTGACGGTGACGTCGAGCGTGTCGTCCTGCGAGGGGCCGACCCCGCAGTAGGTCGGCGCGCCCCAGAAGCCGACGTGGTTGGCCGCCGCGGCCTGGGCCCGGCGGGAGTAGTCCAGGTTCTTGCCGTACTCGTCGGGCAGCAGGTCGGGCAGCACCAGACCGGAGTCGAGCTGCATGGCCCCGGTGTCGGTCCAGATGCCGTTGACCTTGATGGCCACGTAGCGCTGCAGGCGCCGGTTGTTGCTCGAGTAGCTGTCCGCATGCCGCGCGGTGAGCTGGACCCGCTTGCCGAACAGGATGCGGTGCAGGTTCTTGGCGGCGGTGACGCCCCAGCACTCTCCGCGGAGCTTGGACAGCGTGTGGCTGTAGACGGACAGCTCCATGGCCTGGATGCCGATGTAGCGGATCCGCACCGGCCGGCTGGTGCCGTCACCGGCCACGTCGACGTCGATGGTGTCCCCGTCGTCGACGAACACGACCTTGCCGTACTGCACCGCGGAGGACGCGTGCGCCGGCCCGGCCACCGACACGAGCATCGGTGCCACCAGGCCGAGGGCAGCGGTGACAGCGGCGGTCGTCAGGCGTAGCCGGCCGGTGGCGCGGGGGCGGTTCGTCATCGTTTGCGGTGCTCCGTGCTGGTCGCAGTGTGAGTCCTCACCTTGACGATCGGACGGTCACGCGTCGGTCTTGAGCACACCAAGCGACGGTCTAGCGCCTTGAGCGGCCGGCGTCGTGCTCTTACGCGTCCAGACCGGGCTCCCGGTGGTGGCCGGTGAGGTCGTGCACGTGCCCGGCCGGGTCGGCGTGCACCAGCGCGGCGTGCAGCCGCGGCACGTCGTGCAGCAGCCGGTGCTCGGCCTCCTCCGCGATGCGGTGCGCCTGCACGACCGTCAGGTGGTCGTCGACGACGATCTCGAGCTCGGCCCGGAGCCGGTGCCCGATCCAGCGCAGCCGCACGTCCCCGACGTCCTGCACCCCCTCGGTACGCCGGGCGACGGACTCGACCAGGTCGACGAGGGCCGGGTCGACCGCGTCCATCAGCCGCCGGTACACGTCGCGAGCGGCGTCGCGGAGCACGGACAGCACGGCCAGGGTGATCACCAGCCCGATGATCGCGTCGGCCCGCGGGAAACCCGCCCAGGCCGCCGCCGCGCTCAGCACGACCCCGAGCGAGGTGAAGCCGTCGGTCCGCGCGTGCAGGCCGTCGGCCACCAGCGCGGCCGAGCCGATCTGCCGGCCGACCGTGATCCGGTACCTCGCGACCAGCTCGTTCCCGAGGAAGCCGATCACCCCGGCCAGGGCCACCAGCCCGAGGTGATCGATGTCGTGCGGGTCGGCGAGCCGGCGGACCGCCTCGTATGCGGCGAGAACGGCCGACGCCGCGATGACCAGGACCACGACGATGCCGGCCAGGTCCTCGGCCCGGCCGTAGCCGTAGGTGTAGCGACGGGTCGCGGCCCGGCGGCCGAGGGTGAACGCCACCGCGATGGGGACCGCGGTCAGCGCGTCGGCCGCGTTGTGGATCGTGTCGACCAGCAGCGCCACCGAGCCGCTGACCAGGAACACCAGCGCCTGCAGGGCCGCGGTGACGGTGAGCCCGACGAAGGAGAGCAGCAAGGCCCGGATGCCGCGGCGGCTGGTCTCCAGCTCCGAGTCCATCGCCACCGCCGCGTCGTGCGAGTGCGGCGAGACCAGGTGCCGCAACCGGCCGACCAGCCCGCCTGCGGCCTCGTGCGCGTGCCCATGGTCGTGGTCGTGCTCGTCCTCGTGGTGCTCGTGCCCGTGGTCGCTCACGGGGCCGCGGCGCCGACGTCGCGCAGGTGGTGGGTCCAGTCGTGCACGAAGTAGCGCCCCAGCGACTCGACCGTGAACACCGCTCCGTCGCCGCGGCGCCCGGTGCGGGCCCACTCGTCACCCGTCACGGCGTCGAACCGCGCGGCCGACGCGGCCGCGGCCTCGGACAGCTCGCCGGACACTGTGGCGGGGTCCTGCTCGGCGTACCGTCCGGAGACCGCCGTGGCGTCCTGGTCCCAGTTCTCGAACAGCGGGTCGTCCTCGGCCAGCATGAGCGCGGCCCTCGCCTCGAAGACGCGGTGCACGTCGACGACGTGGCAGGCGTACTCCAGCGGCGACCACACGCCGGGAGCCGGACGGGTGGCGACGTCCGGACGGCCGAGCACCTGCTGCCAGACGGCCGTGTTGGCCCGCACCAGGTCGCCGATCTCCGGCCCGGCCACGGTGTGGCTGTCGAAGCCGCACTCCGGGCACGGCTGCTCCAGCACCCAGGTCCAGTCCTTGGTGTCGGGGGTGATCTCCGGGTTCTCCTGCATGGTCGGGCACGATACGACGGTGGAGCACCGCACGTTCGTCGCGCTGGGCGACTCGTTCACGGAGGGCCTGGAGGACGACCTCGGCCCCGCGGGCCGGCACCTCGGCTGGGCCGACCGGGTCGCGGCGGCGCTGGCAACACGCGAGGGCGGCCTGCGGTACGCCAACCTGGCCGTCCGGGGCAGGCTGCTCGACCAGGTTGTTGCCGAGCAGGTGCCGGCGGCCCTGGCGCTGCGGCCGGACCTGCTGTCCTTCCACGCCGGGCCCAACGACGTCCTCCGTCCGGGCCGGGACGTCCGCGCCGTGGTCGACCGCTACGACGCGGCGGTCGGCGACCTGGTGGCGTCGGGGGTCCAGGTGCTGCTGTTCACGGTGATCGAGCGCGCCGGGGGGACGGGGCGCACGGCGGCCCGCCTGGCCGAGCGGTTCGCCCAGTTCAACGCCGGCGTACACCGGACCGCGCAGCGCACCGGCGCGCTGGTCGTCGAGGTGGGTGCCGAGCCGGCGCTGCAGGACCGCAGGCTCTGGCACGAGGACCGGCTGCACCTGGCCGCGGCCGGGCACGCCCGGGTGGCCGCGGCCGTGCTGGAGACGCTCGGGGTGACCGAGCCCGACCTGCTCGGCGGCGAGCCCGGCTGGTGGCGGGAGCCGCTGGCACCCGGTGCGCGTCCGGGGCGGCGGGCCGACGTGCTGGCCGACGTGCGCTGGGTGCGGCGCTACCTCGCGCCCTGGGTGGGTCGCCGGCTGCGCGGTGCGTCCAGCGGCGACGGCCTGTCGCCCAAGCACCTCGAGCTGGTGGACGTCCTGCCGGTCGACCCGGGCGGGTCAGCCGGCTGAGGAGATGCGCTGCTGGTAGATCCGCAGCGCCAGCACCCGGGTCGCCGCCTCCGCCAGCCGGTCCGCCGGCAGCCGGCCCTCGCGGACCGCGCGCTGGACCGCCCGGCGGGCCCGGCCGGGGTAGGGCGAGTTGAGCACCAGGTCGTCGCCCGCGAGCAGCGACCGCACCGCGCCCTCGCCGGAGTTGTACGGGCCGTTGATCGGACCCATGCCCTGCGAGTCGGTCACCGCGACGCCATGGAAGCCGAGGGTGTCGCGCAGCAGCCCCTGCACGACCCCCTTGCTGATCGACGCCGGCATCCCGGGCTCGATGGCGTCGACCGCGACGTGTCCGGTCATGATCACCGGGGCCCCCGCCTTGATCGCGGCCTCGAAGGTCACCAGGTCGGTGCGCCGCAGCTGCACCAGCGTCTTGCCCTGCTCCGGCAGCGCGTGATGGCTGTCGCCGGTGACCGTGCCGAGGCCGGGGAAGTGCTTGACCGCCGGGATGATCCCGGCGTCCAGGTAGCCCTGCACGGTCGCGGTGACCATGGCGGCCGCGACCTTGGTGTCGGGGGAGTAGGTGCGCGATCCCATCACGGAGGTGCCGTCCGGGTCGACGTCGGCGACCGGGGCCATCACCATCGTCACGCCGAGCCGGCGCAGCGTGCGTCCGTTCTCCCGGGCCACCTTCGTTGCGTACGCCGGGTCGCCGGCCGCCCCGACGGATGCCGCCGACGGCACCACGTCGACGCCGACCTTGAGCCGCTGCACGACCCCGCCCTCCTGGTCGATCGAGATCAGCAGCGGCAGCCCGTCCGGCTGGTCGCCGACGTCGTGCAGCACGCCGGTCAGCCGGTCGACCTGGTCGGCGTCCGCGATCACCTCGGGGCGCAGGAACACCCCGCCGAAGGCATGCTCGTCCAGCGCCTGCGCGGCCGAGTCGACCCCGTGCATCACCTGGTTCTGCGCCGCCTCGGCCGGCGTCGGGTCCAGCCCGTCGTAGCCCCAGAAGCCGGGCATCAGCACGGTGCTGGCCTGCTCCGGCACGGTCATCGCCGCCACCAGGTCGCGGGCCCGGGACAGCTCGCCCTCGGTGGGGCCCCAGCCGGTCGGGGTGTCCGGGTCGACGGTCTCGGCGGGTGTCTGTGCCTGGCTGGGGCTGGTCGAGCGCGTCGGGTTGCCCGGTCCCTGCTCGCCCGAGCCGCTGGAGCAGCCCGCCAGCAGGAGAGCGGTTGCGAGGGCGGCTGTCACGAGGACGCGAGGGGTGGCCGCGGCCCGGCGTACGGCGGTGCTGCTCATCGCCGACCACTGTGTCATCCCGCCTACGCTGGTTCGGTGGCCGACCCGCTGGCGCCGCGCGCCCTCACCGAGCCACACCCGACCCGGCTGCCGCCCGACGCGCCCGGCCGGGCCGCCGCGTTGGCCGCGCACGCCGCGGCGCTCGAGGCGGACGAGGCCGGCTACCTCGACCCGACGACCGGGCTGTTCGTGCTGACCGCCGGCTTCCTGGCGGCCCGCGGCACCTGCTGCGACCGCGGCTGCCGCCACTGCCCCTACGTCACCTGACGAGCACCGAGTGGACGCCGACACACCAGGTTGTCGGCGTGTCTGGTGTCGGAGCGTCCAGTGGATCTTCGGCTGCGGCCGACCATCGCGAAGTGGACCGGCTGGCGGTCCGTCGCGTACGCCGGTAGCCGGTCCGCTGCGGGGGTGCGCGACCCGTGGGCACCCGCGCGCTCCGCGGAAGTGGACGCCGACACACCAGGTTGTCGGCGTGTCTGGTGTCGGAGCGTCCAGTGGATCTTCGGCTACGGCCGACCTGCGCGAAGTGGACCGGCCGCGCGGGACCTGTTGTGCCAGCTAGCCGGTCCACTTCGGGTTCAGCAACTGCGAGTGCCGGGGGTTGCGCGAAGTGGACCGGCTGGCGGTCCGTCGCGTACGCCGGTAGCCGGTCCGCTTCAGGGGTACGCGGATCGTGTCCAGATGGTGGACGGTCCGAAGGGTGGCTGTGGATGTACCGGTGGATGACGCGGTGGACAACTCCGGGTTTCCAGGGGACAACCGTCCACCGCCTGTGGACTGTCCTGTGGATCTAGAAACTCGTGGAAACTGCTGCCGGAAAGCCCTTGTGGGGCGGGGTGATCGCCCACTAGAAATCTCCTTGTCACCGGGAACGGGGACCGGCCCGGGGGGCGACTCCCGGGGCGCGGCGAGCAGCGGGAGACCGCGGTTCGCAGCGGGTTTCCGAAGAAGGTGATGAGTTCCGAGGTGTGGACAGGCGAGCAATCGCCCGGTCGCACGTCGGGGCTGGCAGCGCGACGAGCTGTCTTGAGCAATCGAGGCAGGGCGAGGCGAGGCAGTCCCGTGCTGGCGGGTCCCGAGCGATCGGGGCCAGGTCGGCGGGGCAACCGCTCTCCGTAGGAGCTGGACCCGAGCAATCGGGACCGGCGGACCGCGAGGAGCGGGCTCCGCGTAGGAGCTGGACCCGAGCGATCGGGACCGGCGGACCGCGAGGGGCACCCGCTCCGCGTAGGAGCTGGACCCGAGCAATCGGGACCGGCAGACCGCAACGAGCAACCCGTTCCACGAGCGCGTGACGCGAGCAATCGCGAAACGCTGCACGAGGAGCACGTCCGGCAGGGCCGGCGGAAACCGAGCGATCGGGGACCGCAGGGCAGCAGGACGCGGCGAGGCCCCTCCATCTCATGCATGGAGGGGCCTTCGTCGTTCTGGGAGCGACCCCCACTCGCGGTCAGGGTGCAGCCGGCTCACAGCAAGTCCCCAGCGTGATGACCGATCCTCATTGGCATGACAGCGTTGCTGCCCACAGCCGGTTCGCGCCCAGCGCCCCCGCCCGCGCGGCCGGCCCGGACCCGTACGCCGCTGGCCGGCGACGCGATCCTGCTCACCGTCGGCTTCTCCGTCGTGGTGGTGGTCGCGCTGTGGCTGGCGGCCGGCGGACTGCAGGACCTGCTGGCCGGCCCCGGCCCGGGATTCACCTCCGCCGGCCGGATCACGGGCCTGGTCGCCGCCGACCTCTTGCTCGTGCAGGTGCTCGCGATGGCCCGGGTGCCCTGGGCGGAGCGGGCCTTCGGTCAGGACCGGCTGGCCCGGTGGCACCGGCTGCTCGGCTTCACGTCGTTCTCGCTGATGCTCGCCCATGTCGTACTGATCACCATCGGCTACGCCGTCAGCGCCCACGCCGGCGTGCTGCCCGAGCTGTGGAACCTGGTCTGGACCTACCCGGGCATGCTGCTCGCCACCGCAGGCACGGTCGCCTTGGTGATGGTTGTCGTCACCTCCGTGCGGGCCGCCCGCCGGCGGCTGCGCTACGAGTCCTGGCACCTGCTGCACCTCTACGCCTACCTGGGCGTCGGCCTGGCACTGCCGCACCAGATCTGGACCGGCACCGACTTCGTCTCCTCACCCGCCGCCCGTGCGTACTGGTGGACGCTGTACGCCGCGGCGCTCGGCGCCGTTCTCGTCTACCGGGTCGGCCTCCCGCTGGCCCGCACCCTGCGGCACCAGGTGGTGGTCTCCCGGGTCGTCGAGGAGGCCCCCGGCGTCGTGTCACTGCACCTGCGCGGCCGTCAATTGCACCGGCTGCGCGCCAAGGCCGGGCAGTTCTTCATCTGGCGGTTCCTCGACGGGCCGGGCTGGTCTCGTGGGCACCCGTACTCCCTGTCGGCCGCACCGCACCGGAACATGCTGCGGATCACCGTGAAGGATCTCGGCGACGGCAGCCGGCGGCTGGCCGACGTGCGCCCGGGCACCCGGGTGCTGCTCGAGGGCCCGTACGGCGCGCTGACCAGCGACAAGCGCACCCGGACCGGCACCACCCTGCTCGCGTCCGGGATCGGGATCACCCCGCTGCGGGCGCTGTTGGAGGAGCTGCCGCCCGGAGCCACCCTCATCTATCGGGCCGGGAACGAGGCCGACCTGGTCCTGCACGCCGAGATCGACGCCCTCGCGGCGGGCAGGGGCGACCGGGTGGCCTACCTGCTCGGCCCGCGCGCCGCCGACGGCTCGTGGCTGCCGGCCAGCTGGGGCCACGTCGGCGAGGCCGGTGCACTGCTTCACCTGGTGCCGGACATCCGCTCCCAGGACGTGTTCGTCTGCGGGCCGGAGGCCTGGACCGACGCAGCACTGGCCGCGCTGGCGGCGGCCGGCGTGCCGGATGCCCAGGTGCACGTCGAACGCTTCACCTACTGAGCAGCTCAATCCACCGAGAGGACCGTCGTGCGCAAGATCGTCGTCGCCCTGATGGGCACCATCTCCGGGCTGATCATGCTGTTCAGCTACCACACGTCGCTCGGCGGCGGCACCCTCGCGGTCCCGCCGAGCATCGGCGCCAGCACGACTACCTCGTCCTCGGGCAGCACCTCGCCCGGCGGCAGCAGCGGCACCTCGTCGGCCGGCGGAGGCAGCAGCAGCTCGTCGGCCGGCGGTTCCTCGACCACCGTCACCGGGGACACCGCGCAGACCCGTTGGGGCCCGGTGCGAGTGCAGATCACCGTGAGCAGCGGCCAGATCACCGACGTCACCGCGGTGCAGTACCCGAACGGCAACGGCCGGGACCAGGAGATCAACTCCTACGCGCTCCCGGTGCTGGCGCAGGAGGCGCTCAAAGCGCAGAGCGCCAACATCGACCACGTGAGCGGTGCCACCGTCACCAGCGACGGCTACGTGCAGTCGCTCCAGTCGGCGATCGACCAGGCCAACCTGTGACCGCCACCGGAGCCACCGAGAACACTGCGCCCACCCGCCGCGCCTGGG
>JAVEDA010000274.1 GCA_030841195.1 Actinomycetota bacterium
AGCGAGTACTCCTTCTTCACGTAGGTGATGATCGCCTGGTCCAGCTCGTCGCCGCCGGTGCGGATCGACTGGCTGGTGACGATCCCGCCGAGGGAGATCACGGCCACCTCCGTGGTGCCGCCGCCGATGTCGACCACCATGTTCCCGGTGGGCTCGTGCACGGGCAGCCCGGCGCCGATCGCGGCCGCCATCGGCTCCTCGATGATGTAGACCTTCCGGGCGCCGGCCGCGTAGCCCGCGTCCTTGACGGCCCGCTGCTCGACCCCGGTGATGCCGCTGGGCACGCAGACGACGATCCGGGGCTTGGCCAGGTGCCGCCGCCGGTGCACCTTCTGGATGAAGTAGCGCAACATCCGCTCGGTGGTGTCGAAGTCGGCGATGACTCCGTCCTTGAGCGGCCGGATGGCGACGATGTTGCCCGGCGTGCGGCCGATCATCTTCTTCGCCTCGGCGCCGACGGCAAGGATGCCGCCGGTGTTGGTGTTGATGGCGACCACGGACGGCTCGTTGAGCACGATGCCCTTGCCCCGGACGTAGACCAGGGTGTTGGCCGTCCCGAGGTCGACGGCCATGTCCCGGCCGATGAACGACATGTTGTTACCCATGAGCGGGGAGGCCTTCCCGAAGAGCTTCAGCGGTGGATCGAGCGGCGCAGGCGGCCGCGGCGGACGGACCGCGTGAGCGGTTGGCGACGACGGTCATCGTAACGGCGCGGGGGCGTCCAGGTTCGCCACGCGCGCGGGGGCGTTGGTCAAAGATTCGGGAAGAAGATCGCGATCTCGCGGGCCGCGGACTCCGCCGAGTCCGAGGCGTGCACCAGGTTTTCCCGGTTGGAGAGGGAGAGGTCGCCCCGGATCGTGCCGGCCGCGGCCACCCGCCCGTCGGTCGCACCGTTGATCCCCCGGATGACGGCGATCGCCTGGTCGCCCTCCAGCACCATCGCGACCAGCGGCCCCGAGGTGATGAAGGCACGCAGCGGCGGGTAGAAATCGCGCTCGACGTGCTCGGCGTAGTGCCGGTCGGCGGTCTCGCCGTCGATCGTCCGCTGGTCGAGGGCCACCACGGTCAGCCCCTTGCGCTCGAACCGGGCCAGGACCTCGCCGATCAGGCCGCGCCGGACGGCATCGGGCTTGATCAGCACCAGCGTTCGCTCAGTCACGGTCGGCAAGGCTAACCACCGTCTCCCGGTACGTCGGGGGGCGGGCTCATCGAGCGGGCGGCCTCGAGCCGCTCGACCTTGCGGCCGAGGTGCAGCACGAGGAACCACAGGCCACCGAACAGCGCCCCGAGGAAGAACATCACCGGAACGACGAAGCCGGTGGCGACCACGGCCACCTGCAGCACCGAGCCCGCCGGCAGTCCCCACGGCCGGCGCACCAGCCCGGCCAGCGCGAAGCACAGCACGGCCCCGCCGGTGCCCACGGCCCAGAGCACCCCGTGGTCGACGTCGGTGAGGTCCAGCGCGACCAACGTGGCGAAGAAGATCACCAGCCCCTCGAACACGAGGACGGCGGCGCAGATGCCTTTCACGTAGCAGGCACCTCAGCTCCCGCCGAGCAAGGTGCGTGCCTCGCCCACCGTGACGATCGAGCCGGTCACCAGGACGCCGGCCCCGCCGAGGTCACCCTCCTCCTCGGCCAGCGCGATCGCGGCGTCCAGGGCGTCGTCGAGGCGCGGCGCCACCTCGACCCGGTCAGCGCCGAACACCTCGACGGCAACCGCGGCCAGCTCGTCGGCCGGCATCGACCGGCTGGACGACGCCTGGGTCACGACCACCTCGGCCAGCACCGGCTCGAAGGCCTCGAGCATGCCGCGGACGTCCTTGTCGGCCATCGCGGCGAACACCCCCACCAGCCGGGTGAACCCGTAGGACTCCCCCAGCGCCTCGGCTGTCGCCCGGGCGCCGGCCGGGTTGTGAGCCGCGTCGAGCACCACGGTGGGCGAGCTGCGGACCGTCTCGAGCCGCCCCGGCGAGGTCACGCCGGCGAACGCCGCCCGGACCAGGTCCAGGTCCAGCGGGCCGCGCTCGGCGTGCGCCCCGCCCAGGAACGCCTCGACCGCCGCAAGAGCGCAGGCGGCGTTGTGGGCCTGGTGGGCTCCCATCAGCGGCAGGAACAGGTCGTCGTACTCCCCGGCCAGGCCGCGCACCGAGAGCAACTGCCCGCCGACCGCCATGGTGCGCGAGGTGACCCCGAACTCCAGGCCCTCGCGCGCCACCAGCGCGTCGACCTCGACCGAGCGGCGCAGCAGCACCTCCGCAGCCTCGACCGGCTGCTGAGCCAGCACGCCGTACGAGCCGGGCTTGAGGATCCCTGCCTTCTCGGCCGCGATCTGCTCGATGGTCGAGCCCAGGAACCGGGTGTGGTCCACCCCGATCGGCGTGATGACCGCGACCTGCGCGTCGGCGACGTTGGTGGCGTCCCAGGTGCCGCCAAGGCCGACCTCGACCACAGCGACGTCGACCGGCGCGTCGGCGAAGGCAGCGAACGCCATCGCGGTGAGCACCTCGAAGAACGACAGGCGGACCGGTTGCCGGGAGTCGACCAGGTCGAGGTAGGGCGCCACGTCGTCGTACGTCGCGAGGAACCGCTCCGGCTCGATCGGCCGGCCGTCGAAGGCGATCCGCTCCGCCATCGAGTGCAGGTGCGGGCTGGTGAACCGGCCGGTCCGCAGACCGAACTCGCGCAGCAGCGCGTCGATCATGCGGGTGGTGGAGGTCTTGCCGTTGGTGCCGGCGACGTGCACGACGGGTGCCGCGGCCTGCGGGTTGCCCAGCAGGTCCAGCAGCTCGCGGATCCGGTCCAGGGTCGGGTCGATGTCGTGCTCGGGCGTCCGGTCCAGGATCAGCCCCTCGACCGCCCGCACCCGCTGGTCGAGCTCGATGTTGCCGGTGACATCCGCGTCCTGGTCACCCGTCTCAGCCACCCCCGGAGTCTAGGGAGCCCCCGCGCCCCGTCCGCAGCCGGAGGAGGGGGAGGCGGCGGCGACCGTAGGATCGTCGGCCATGGGACAGCAGACGACCGAAGCCTCCGCGGCTGACGCCGGCCCCCGCGACCCGCGGGTGCCGGACAAGCCGACCGTCGACGGCCTCGAGGACCGCTGGGCCCAGGTATGGCAGGAGCAGGGCACCTACCTGTTCGACCGGACCAAGACCCGCGAGCAGGTCTTCTCCATCGACACCCCGCCGCCGACGGTGAGCGGCACCCTGCACGTGGGCCACGTCTTCTCCTACACCCACACCGATGTGATCGCCCGGTTCCAGCGGATGCGCGGCCGCGAGGTGTTCTACCCGATGGGCTGGGACGACAACGGGCTGCCGACCGAACGACGGGTGCAACTGACGTACGGCGTCCGGGTCGACCCGTCGTTGCCCTTCGACCCCGACTTCAGCCCGCCGGAGAAGCCCGACCCGAAGAAACAGGTGCCGATCTCGCGGCGCAACTTCGTCGAGCTCTGCGAGCGCTGGTCCGACGAGACCGAGGAGCTCTACGAGTCGCTCTGGCGCCGGCTGGGGCTCTCGGTCGACTGGACCCAGAAGTACACGACGATCAGCCCTATCTCGATCACCGCCGCCCAGCGCGCCTTCCTGCGCAACCTGGCCCGCGGCGAGGCCTACCAGGCCGAGGCGCCCGGCCTCTGGGACGTCACCTACCAAACGGCCGTCGCGCAGGCCGAGCTGCAGGCGCGCCCGTACCCCGGCCACTTCCACCGGATCGCCTTCCACTCCCCCGACGGGCCGGTGTACGTCGAGACGACCCGCCCCGAGCTCGTCCCGGCGGTGGTGGCGCTGGTGGCGCACCCGTCCGACGAGCGCTACCAGGCCATGTTCGGTACGACGGTGCGCTCCCCCGTCTTCGGCGTCGAGGTGCCGGTGCTGGCCCACCACGCCGCCGAGCCGGACAAGGGTGCGGGCATCGCGATGGTCTGCAC
>JAVEDA010000471.1 GCA_030841195.1 Actinomycetota bacterium
GCCAGGAGGTCCGCCTTGGCCCGCTCGAGGCCATCCAGGGTCTCCGTCATGTTCGCCGACATCGTCGTCGTCGCCCGCCCTTGCCGCCTGCTCGGTGCCGCTCGTACGCCGCTCGTACCCGTCTCGCCCACGTCGTCGGGGGCGCCTCCCGACCCTAGCGCCGCCGCATCGCCCCGGTGGGAGGCAGGCCCTACAGGTGCGAGCGCAGCTCCCACAGCATCGGGAAGTAGTGCAGCCCCAGCCGGCTGCGCAGGTAGGGGGAGCCGCTTGAGCCGCCGGTGCCCGACTTCGTGCCGATCTGGCGCTCCACCATCAGCACGTGCCGCGAGCGCCACATCGCGGCGTTCGCGTCATGGTCGAGCAGCCGCTCCGCGAGCTCCCAGACCTGGCCGTAGGTCGACCGGTCGGCGGTCACCGTGAGCAACGACGCCAGCACCTCGTCGTCGTTGTCGGCCGGGAGCCCGGCCCGGCGTACGACGTGCAGGAACCCGTCCCACAACGACGGCTCGGCCAGCCGTCGCTCGAGTCGGGCCGTCTCGTCGGCCGTCAGGCCGCGGAACCGGTCGAGGTAACCCGGGTCCTTGGCTCCGGAGAGGAACTCCAGCTCGCGGAACTGCACGCTCTGGAACCCGCTGGCGGGCGCGAGCCGGTCCCGGAACACCAGGAAGTCCTGCGGGGTCATCGTCTCGAGCACGGCGATCTGGCGGATCAGCACGTCCTCGATGGCAACAACCCGGGCGAGCAGGTGCCGGGCCCGCCACAGGTCGCCGGAGAACATCTCCTCGCGGGCCGCGGTGAGCTCGTGCAGCAGCTGCTTGAACCACAGCTCGTAGACCTGGTGGATGGTGATGAACAGCAGCTCGTCGTGCGCCGGCGGGTCCGACTCGAGGTGCTGCTGGTCCAGCAGCTGGGCCACCCGCAGGTAGGAGCCGTAGGTCAGCCGGGCCCCCTGCTCGCCGAAGTGCCGGTCGAGGTCGCCCTGCTGCTCGTCTGTGTCGGTCACGCAGGCAGGCTAGTCCGGCACCTCTCCTAGGGTGGTCGGGTGGCACTCCGACCGGGCGACGCCGTAGCCGTGCGGTTCACCAAGTGGGGCGGCGGCGCGCACTGGGAGTTCCCTGTCACCTTTCTCGGTGCCGACGACCTCGGAACCTGGTGCGGCGCACCCGCGGGCACCTGGCTGGAGCGCCCGGGTGCGTCGTTCGCGTCCGCCTTCGCCTGGGTGACGCTGTTCCCGCACCACCTGCCGTGGGCGGCGTCCTACTACGACTCGGTCGACCAGCCGATCTCGGTGTACGTGGACGTCACGACGCCGGCCGTCTGGGACGGCCCGCTCGTCACGATGGTCGACCTGGACCTCGACGTGATCAGGACCCGCGACGGCGACCTGCTGCTCGACGACCAGGACGAGTTCGACGATCACCGCGTCACGCTGGGCTATCCCGCGGACGTGGTCGCCCTGGCCCGGCGCACCGCCGACGAGCTGATGACCGCCGCCGCGGCGGGCCACGAGCCGTTCGGACCCGCGGGCAGCCGGTGGCTAGTGCGCCTCGCAGCGTCGACGCCATGACGTTGTACGACGTGTTGGCTGCAGCTGCCGCCGGCCGGCCGCCGGAGCCGGACGGGACGGTCGACGTCCTCGCCCGCCAGGGTCCGGCCGCCGCGGTGGTGGCCTTCTCGGCGCACTTCGTGGTGGCGGCCGACGTCGACCCCGAGTGGGTGCGCGGGCAGCTGCCGGACGGCGACTGGTCGGCGCCGCACGGCGCGAGGTTCCTGGTGGACCTCGCGGACCGGATCGGCGCCGACATCGGGGCCCTGGACGTGGTGCTCGCCCGGACCGCAGGGCCGGCCGACGAGTCGCTGCAGCTCGCGGAGATCGAGGCCCGGGACCACCCGCGGGTGGTGCGTGCGCTGCGCTACCGCGACGACGTGCGGGTCTGGCGGACCCCGCAGGGCGAGGGGCATGTGCTGATCGGCCGCGGCCTGGCCGGCCGGTGCGAGATGGCCTTCGAGGTCGAGCCGGGCTCGCGCGGCGCTGGGCTGGGGCGCCGCCTGGCCGCCGCGGCTGCCGGGCTGGTGCCGGCCGGTGAGCTCACCTGGGCGCAGGTCTCCCCCGGTCACCCGGCGTCGCTGCGTTCGGTGCTGGCGGCCGGCTACCGCCCCGTCTGCGCCGAGGTGCTGTTACCAGCCCGTCAGTGAGCTGGGGTCAGTCCCGATCGAACCGGTCCCGGATGAGCGCCTGCACGTCCCTGTCGAGGTGGTCGAGCCGCCGGTCGACGCCGTCGAAGCGCGCGTCAACCGCGCTTTCCAGACCCATGAACCTGGCATCGAGATAGCCGCGCAACAGGTGGACCTGGTTGACGATGAGGCCGCCGATGACGCTCAGCAGCACGCCGACCATCCCGAGCAGCGTCCACCCTTGGGCGTCGGTCACCGCCACCTCCCTCGTCGTACCCACGATGACACGACGGGGCGGCAGCGGCCAGAGCCCGGACGCGCTCAGCCCATCAAGATCGTTCGCGACCTTTGTGCGCAACTCGCCGGACCGGGCTCCGGCGTGTTGCGACGGAACGTCGCGAACGATCTTCGAGCGCTGACCTCAGCCCATGTGGGGGTAGCGGTGATCCGTGGGCGGGGCCAGCGTCTCCTTGATCGAGCGGGTGCTGGTCCAGCGCATCAGGTTCTGCGGCGCGCCGGCCTTGTCGTTGGTGCCGCTGGCCCGGGCTCCGCCGAACGGCTGCTGCCCGACCACGGCGCCGGTCGGCTTGTCGTTGACGTAGAAGTTGCCGGCTGCGAACCTCAGGAACTCCTGCGCCCTGGCCACGGCGGCCCGGTCCTGGGCGATGATCGAGCCGGTCAGCGCGTACGGCGCCACCGACTCCATCTGCGCGAGCATCGCGTCGTAGTCGCCGTCCTCGTAGACGTGCACGCCGAGGATCGGGCCGAAGTACTCGGTGGTGAAGATCTCGTTGTCGGGGTCGGTCGACTCGAGCACAGTGGGCCGGACGAACCAGCCCTGGCTGTCGTCGACGGTGCCGCCGGCGACCACCGTGATGGTGTCGTCCGAGGCGGCCCGCTCCAGGGCGGCCTTGTGCTTGGCGAACGCGCGGTCGTCGATGACGGCGCCCATGAAGTTGGACAGGTCGGTGACGTCACCCATGGTGATCGAGTCGGTCAGCGACGCGAGGTCGTCACGCATCTTGGTCCAGATGCTGCGCGGCACGTAGGCGCGCGAGGCCGCG
>JAVEDA010000511.1 GCA_030841195.1 Actinomycetota bacterium
GGTCGACACCTTTCGGGGTGCCACCGACGAGGACCCGTGGACACTCCAGATCCAGTACGACTACTGAGGGGTCCGCCGCCTCATCCTCGGACTTCTCAGCGTGCAAGGCCCCGACTTGTGCGTCATCGGCAGCCGGCGCGGCGACCTGATCGGCACTCGGGCAGTGAGGTTTGCCGCCGGTCCGGCGGGTGACAACCGGCTCGTCCCTGGCAGGGAACATGGGCCCCCGCAGGCGCACGACAAGGAGATGCCGGTGCCGTCGTCAGCACGTCAGTCGATCAGGCCACCCCTGGCGCTGTGGCTTGCCATGGCTGCCGTCGTCGTCCTGTTCGGCATCATCTGGGCCGCAGTGACCGTCGCCGTCGGCTCCGGGGGAGACAGTTGCCCCTCAGAGGTCACCGGAAGCGGCAACCACGAGGAACGTTGCCGCTGACACGCAGCGGCCGGGTTCCTCAGCAGGTGGAGATGTTCGCCGCGTGAGCCCTAACGATGACGTGACGCCTCCGCGTCGTCGTCCCAGATACCGGCCAATCTCATCTCCTCGCGCATCTGTTGGCATCGGGGGCACGTCACCGGCCCGTTGGTCACGACTACCAATGACCGGGTCATGCCGCACAACGTGTGTGGGCGCTCGCCTGACCAAGCACCAACCCAGACGTCATGCACCGCAAGCATCCCGGGCAGGCGCCCATGCAGGCGGGCAGGAATGGGATCAACGGTCATGTCGCGACCGCTGCCCGCCTCCCGCCCGGTTAGTCCCGCCAAGCCAGCGCGCCTCCTGCGCCCGGCACCGTTGACCTGCGCAGATTCAGCGGATCACACGTTGAACCGGAACTCCACCACGTCGCCGTCCTGCATCACGTAGTCCTTGCCCTCGATCCGCACCTTGACGCGCGCCTTGGCCTCGGCCATCGACCCGGCCTCGACCAGCTCGCCGAAGGACACGACCTCGGCCTTGATGAAGCCCTTCTGGAAGTCGGTGTGGATGACACCGGCCGCCTGCGGTGCGGTCGCACCGACGGGGATCGTCCAGGCCCGCGACTCCTTCGGGCCGGCCGTCAGGTAGGTCTGCAACCCGAGCGTCCGGAAGCCGACATGGGCCAGCTGGTCCAGCCCGGACTCCTCTACCCCCAGCGACTGGAGCAGCTCCAACGCCTCGTCGTCGGGCAGCTCGGCCAGCTCCGCCTCGACCTTGGCGTCCAGGAAGATCGCCTCGGCGGGCGCTACGAGAGAGCGCATCTCGATCTTGAAGCCCTCGTCACCCAGCTCGTCCTCGTCGACGTTGAAGACGTAGAGGAACGGCTTGGCCGTCAGCAGGTGCAGCTCGCGCAGGTCGTCCAGGTCGATGCCGGCCACGGCTGCACCGGCGTACAGCGTGGTGCCGCTCTCGAGCAGCTCCTGCGCCCGCGCCACGTCGGTCACGATCGAGGTCTTGCTCTTGTCCTTGACCAGCCGCGACTCCTTCTCCAGCCGCGGCAGCGCCTTTTCGATGGTCTGCAGGTCCGCGAGGATCAGCTCGGTATTGATCGTCTCGATGTCGGACTTGGGTGACACCTCGCCGTCCACGTGCACGACGTTGGGGTCCCGGAATGCGCGGATCACCTGGCAGATCGCGTCGCTCTCCCGGATGTTCGCGAGGAACTTGTTGCCCAGTCCCTCCCCCTCCGAGGCGCCGCGGACGATGCCGGCGATGTCGACGAACGACACCGTGGCGGGCAGCTGCCGGGCCGATCCGTGGATCGCTGCGAGGGCCGCGAGCCGGGGGTCGGGGACGCCCACGACGCCGATGTTGGGCTCGATGGTGGCGAACGGGTAGTTCGCGGCGAGCACGTTGTTCTTGGTGAGGGCGTTGAAAAGTGTCGACTTCCCGACGTTGGGCAGGCCGACGATGCCGATGGTGAGGGTCACGGGCTCCAAGGGTACGGCGGTCAGCCCGCCCCGCCGAATCGCCGAGGCCGCCCGGGTCCAGGGTTGTGTCCGGGGTGTCAGGGACCCTGGCGGGCATGGAGATCATCCTGCTTCTGCTGGGTCTGGTGCTGGGGCTCGCCCTCGGCTGGCTGACGGCGCGCTCGCTCGCCACGGGCGCCGACACCGAGGTGCGGCTGCTGCGTGAGCGGCTGGCCGTCGCAGATGCGTCGGCCGGGCGGCGCGAGGACATCGCGGTGACGGTGGCTCCGCTGCGGGAGGCCCTCGGCAAGGTCGAGGTGCATCTACGCGAGCTCGAGCACGCCAGGGTCACCGCCTACACCTCGCTGTCGGAGCAGGTGGGTTTCATGCGGTCCACGGGAGAGGCGCTGCGGGACCAGACCTCCTCGCTGGTGACCGCGTTGCGAGCTCCGCAGGCACGCGGTCGCTGGGGCGAGATGCAGCTTCGGCGGGTCGTCGAGCTGGCCGGCATGGTGGAGCACTGCGACTTCACCGAGCAGGCGTCGGTCACCGGCGACCACGGCACCCAACGACCCGACCTGGTCGTCCGGCTGGCCGGCGGGAAGAACGTCGTGGTCGACTCCAAGGTCTCGCTGTCCGCCTACCTCGAGGCGGCGGAGTCACGCGACCCCGATGTCATCGAGGGGCGGATGCTGGCGCACGCCCGACACTTGCGCGAGCACGTGAAGGGTCTGGCCGCGAAGGAGTACTGGCGCTCGTTCGAGCCGACGCCGGAGTTCGTCGTGCTGTTCGTGCCCGGCGACGCCTTCCTGGCTCCTGCCCTCGAGCGCGACCCACAGCTGCTCGACGACGCGATGTCGGTCAAGGTGCTGATCGCCACGCCGACCACGCTGATCGCGATGCTGCGCACGGTCGCCTACTCCTGGCAGCAGGAGGCCCTCACCGCCAACGCCCGCGAGGTGTTCGAGCTCGGCCGCGAGCTGTACCGCCGGCTGGGGACGCTCGGCGGCCACGCCGAGAAGCTGGGTCGGGCCCTGAGCCGCTCGGTCGAGGACTACAACTCGCTGGTCGGCTCGCTGGAGCGCAACGTTCTGGTCCAGGCCCGCCGGATGGCCGAGCTGCAGGTCACCGACGCCGACCTGGCCGTGCCCACGCCGGTGGTGTCGGCCGTGCGTCCGCTCGGCGCGCCCGAGCTGGTGGCCCCACTGACCACGGGCGAGGAGTCGCAACGGCTGCGCTCCCTCCCGTGACGGGCGTGTCCTCCGGGGCGCCCAGCCGCCTCGCACCTACCGTGGGTCTGGTGACGACGACCACCGACTCGACCGGTCCGACCGTCTCCACGGTCCCGGTAGCCGGCGAGGCCGAGGCCGACGGAGCCGAGACAGCGGTCGCCATCGTCACCGCTACGACCGAGGCGCCGGCGACCATGGCAGAGACGGTGGTCACCGCTCCGCCGCCCGCAACCCCTGGGCTGGTGTCGCGGGCCAGGAC
>JAVEDA010000523.1 GCA_030841195.1 Actinomycetota bacterium
GGGGATCCACGGGGTCCAGACGCTGGACGACGGCGAGCGGCTGCTCGAGTCGCTGGAGCGGGAGCCGCGGCGGGCCGTCGTCGTGGGCGGCGGGTACATCGGCATCGAGATGGCAGAGGCGATGGTCCTTCGCGGCCTCGAGGTCACGGTGCTGACCCGCTCGGCCGAGCCGATGGCCACCCTCGACCCGGACATGGGCAACCAGGTGCACCACGCGATGGAGGCGATGGGCATCGACGTGCGCACCAAGGTCCGGCTGGACGGGTTCGAGACGGATGACGGCGGGCGGGTGTCCGCGGTCGCGACGGACACCGGCTCCTTCCCGGCCGACCTGGTCGTGCTCGGCACCGGGGTGGCGCCCGAGACGACGCTGGCCCGTGCGGCCGGGCTGACGCTGGGCCGGTGGGGCGGGTTGGTCACCGACCTGCAGATGCGGGTCTTCGACGCCGAGGGCGTCTGGGCGGCCGGCGACTGTGTCGAGTCGATCGACCTGGTCTCGGGCAACCGGGTGCACGTCGCGCTGGGCACCCACGCCAACAAGCAGGGCCGGGTCCTCGGCACCAACCTCGGTGGTGGCTACGCGACGTTCCCGGGTGTCGTCGGTACGGCGGTCAGCAAGGTGTGCGAGCTGGAGATCGCCCGCACCGGGTTGCGCGAAGCCGACTGCGACGCGGTCGGCTACCGGTGGCTGGCCGTGTCGGTCGACTCGACCACGAGGGCCGGCTACTACCCGGAGGCTGCGCCCATCACGGTCAAGCTCGTGGTCGAGCAGCGCACCGGCCGGCTGCTGGGCGGGCAGATCGTCGGCCGGGAGGGCGCTGCCAAGCGGGTCGACATCCTTGCGGTGGCGCTGTGGAACCGGATGACCGTCGAGGAGGTCGCGCTGCTGGACCTCGGCTACGCGCCGCCGTTCAGCCCGGTGTGGGACCCGGTCTTGATCGCGGCCCGCAAGGCGGCCGACGCAGTCCGGACCGGCTGAGACGCCTCTCCCGGCGTACGGCCTGCTGTGTTTGGATTGACGGCGAGGACGCACGACAGACCTGCACCGCTCGACCCTGCACCGCCCGACCAACGGAGCCCGCCATGCCGATCGCCACCCCCGAGGTCTACGCCGACATGCTCGACCGCGCCAAGGCCGGCGCGTTCGCCTACCCGGCGATCAACGTGACGTCGTCCCAGACGCTGACCGCCGCGCTGCAGGGCTTCGCCGAGGCGGGCAGCGACGGCATCGTGCAGGTGTCGACGGGCGGCGCGGAGTACCTGTCCGGCTCGACCATCAAGGACATGGTGCTCGGGGCTCAGGCGCTGGCCGAGTTCGCGCACCACGTGGCCAAGGCGTACCCGGTGAACATCGCCCTGCACACCGACCACTGCCCCAAGGACAAGCTGGACGGCTACATGCGGCCGCTGATCAAGATCTCCCAGGACCGGGTGGCGGCCGGGCAGGAGCCCCTGTTCCAGTCGCACATGTGGGACGGCTCGGCGGTCGAGCTGGAGGAGAACCTGAAGATCGCCCGCGAGCTGCTCGAGGGGTGCGCGAAGGCAAAGATCGTGATGGAGCTGGAGATCGGCGTGGTCGGCGGCGAGGAGGACGGCGTCGCCAACGAGATCAACGAGAAGCTCTACACGACGCCGGGCGACGCGGTACGCACGATCGAGGTGCTCGGTGCCCCCGGCGAGGTCGGGCGCTACCTGCTGGCCGCGACGTTCGGCAACGTGCACGGGGTCTACAAGCCGGGCAACGTCAAGCTCCGGCCGTCGATCCTCAAGGACATCCAGGACGAGGTCGGCGCCAAGCTCGGGGTGGACAAGCCGTTCGCGCTGGTGTTCCACGGCGGCTCGGGCTCGGACCTGTCCGACATCCGCGAGACCCTCGACTACGGCGTCGTGAAGATGAACGTCGACACCGACACGCAGTACGCGTACACCCGGCCGGTCGTGGACCACATGTTCACCAACTACGCCGGCGTGCTCAAGGTCGACGGCGAGGTCGGCAACAAGAAGCAGTACGACCCGCGGGCCTGGGGCAAGGCCGCGGAAGCCGGCATGGCCGCCCGGGTGGTCGAGGCCTGCCAGGACCTCCGCTCCGCCGGGACCGCCACCACCGGCTGAGTTCTTCGCTGCGGGACGCCGATGCGTTACACGCACTAGGCCGTCCGGCGGAACCTCCGGCGCGTCGCGGGCCGCCGCATCAAGACGGTCGCGCGCGACGTCGATCACTGCTCCGTAACTCGGGCCCCCCTTTCTTACGGAGCATGACGTGCACGTTCGAACCGCAGCCGCAGCCGCTGTGCTGATCGTGGCGGGCGCACTCGTAGCCGCCCCCCTCACCGCCGCCTCCGCCGCCGACTCCACCACTGGCGCCACCGCCGCCCAGACCGCCAAGGCGAGGGCCACCGTGCACCGCCTGACGCACAAGGCCAACGCGCACCGCTCGTTCGTCCTGGGCGGCAAGGTCACGGCGGTGGCCGTGGCCGCGACCCCGGACACCGCGTCCACGCTGACCTTCGTTGTCCACGGCGGCGCCTACAAGGCGCTGCGCGGTGTCGAGGTCACTGTGGACGTGCCTGCCACCGCGAAGGTGACCCGCGACGGGGTCGTCGAGCTGGCTGCCGTCCTGGTGGGCGACCACGTGACCGTCCGGTCCCACGACTTCGCCTTCGTCCTGGAGACCGTGGCGGCGACGGCCGACGTGCCCGCCTCCGCCCATGTCACGGTGACCGCCAGCGTGGTGCGGGTCGCCGCCAGCGCGCCGGAGGCCGACCCGGTCGAGGTGCCCGCCGCCTGACGGCACTCCAGCGTTCAGGCCTCAATGGGAGGATCGGTGCCATGACGCACCAGAACCTGCTCGGCGAGTCCCCGCCCACGCTGCTGCCGGACGAGGCCGGGCCGCGGGAGGCGCTCGCAGCAGGCGCGGACCCTGCGCAGGTCGCCGCCGAGCACCCGACGTCGTGCGAGGCCTGGGCCACCCTCGCCGAGGCGGCGCTGGCCGACGGCCGGACCATCGAGGGCTACGCCTACGCCCGGACCGGCTACCACCGGGGGCTGGACGCGCTGCGCCGCAACGGCTGGAAGGGCCACGGGCCCGTCCCGTGGGAGCACGAGCCCAACCGCGGCTTCCTACGGGCCCTGCACGCGCTCGGCGTGGCGGCGGCGGCGATCCACGAGGACGCCGAGGCGGCCCGCTGCGAGCAGTTCCTGCAGGACAGCAGCCCCACCGCCGTCCGCGAGCTGGCCGACTCCTGAGCCCCGCAGCCAGGGCTGCCATCGGACCGGCATACGACAACGAGGCGCGGAACCGTCCCCTGCCGCGGTTCCGCACCTCGTCGGGACACATTGTGCCCCCGACCGACCGGTAAACCTGACGCTTCGGTGCCACTGGCAGCAACCTGCCACCTGGCGTACGCTCCGCCGCGTGAGCTCACTCGAGGTCTGGGGCCTGGACGACGTCGCCGAGACGACCTACCGGGCGATGCTGCGCAACCCCGACCTCGACCGCGACCAGCTCGCCCGGCACCTCGACCTCGAGCCGGTGCTGGTGGCCGGGGCGGTCGAGGAGCTCCTCCGGGTCGGGCTGGTCACCCGGGCCGGCGCGGGGCTGGCGCTCGCCTCGCC
>JAVEDA010000007.1 GCA_030841195.1 Actinomycetota bacterium
GTCCGTCGCGGTCGCGGTGGGCGATGGGGTGTCGGTCGCGCTGGCGGTCAGGGTGCCGGCCAGGATGCCGCCCGCGACCACGCCGCCCGCCACCAGCGCTGCCATGCTTCCGTACTTGCGCACCTGGGTGCTCGACATGCGATGTCCTCTCGTCTGGCCCCGTGCGGGCCGCTTGGGACAAGGTCGCGCGGCAACCTGCCACCGGCCTGGGAGCCGGCTGTGACTTGATTCAGGCGAGGATGCCGTCTACAAGGTCTGCGACAGTGCCTTGACCGGCATACCGAGGTCGCCCAGCAGCGCCAGGTCCTCCTCCGGCGAGCGCCCGAGCGTGGTCAGGTAGTTGCCGACGATCACGGCGTTGATGCCGCCGAGCATGCCGTCGCGGGTGCCCAGGTCGCCGAGGGTGATCTCCCGCCCACCGGCGTACCGGAGGATGGTGCGCGGCAGCGCGAGCCGGAAGCCCGCGATGGTCCGCAACGCATCGGGCCCGGACATCACCGGGAGGTCGCCGAACGGCGTACCCGGGCGGGGGTTGAGGAAGTTGAGCGGCACCTCGTCGGGGGTGAGCTCGGCGAGCTGGGCGGCGAGCTCGGCGCGCTGCTCCAGCGACTCGCCCATGCCGACGATGCCGCCGCAGCAGACCTCCATGCCGGCGTCGCGCACCATCGTCAGAGTCGACCAGCGCTCGTCCCAGGTGTGCGTCGTCACCACCTGCGGGAAGTAGGAGCGCGCGGTCTCGAGGTTGTGGTTGTAACGGTGCACGCCCATCTCGGCGAGGTCGTCGACCTGCTCCTGGGTCAGCATCCCGAGCGACGCCGCGACGTTGATGTCGACGGCTGCGCGGATCGCGGCGACCCCTTCGCGCATCTGGGCCATCAGCCGCGCGTCCGGCCCGCGCACGGCCGCCACGATGCAGAACTCGGTGGCCCCGGTGGCCGCGGTCTCCACGGCCGCCTGCACCAGCGACGGGATGTCCAGCCAGGCCGCGCGCACCGGCGACGGGAACAGGCCCGACTGCGAGCAGAAGTGGCAGTCCTCGGGACAGCCGCCGGTCTTCACCGAGACGATGCCCTCGACCTCGACCTCGGGGCCGCACCAGCGCAGCCGTACCTCGTGCGCCAGGGCGAGCAGGTCGGGCAGGGCGGCGTCGGGGAGCCGGAGCACCTCGAGCACCTGCGCCTCGTCCAGCCCGCGGCCCTCGTCGAGCACCTGGGCCCGGGCGGTCGCGAGGATGTCGAGGGCGTCAGTGGTGGTCGGCACGCCGGAAGTCTGCCGCATCGAAGGTGCCGCCGAGGGCGGGGGCCAGCCCGGCCCGGGCGGCCAGCAGGAACTCGGCTCCGGGAAGCGATCCCGCGCCGGCCGGCAGGGCGCCGGCGAGCGGTCGAGCGGCCAGGGTCTCGAGGTCGCGCACGTTGCTGCGGCAGGCGAGGTCCGGCTCGGCCGGCCAGGCGCCGATCACGACGCCGGCCAGAGCCAAGCCGCGGTGCGCCATCGCCTCGAGCGTCAGGGCTGTGTGGTTGAGGGTGCCGAGCGACGGGTCGACCACGACCAGCACGTCGGCCGCGAGCTCGTGCGCCAGGTCCGCGACGGTCGCGCCCTCCTCGTCGTACCGCACGAGCAGACCTCCGGCACCCTCGACGAGCACCAGGTCGCGCTCGTCGGCGAGCGTGCGGACCAGGACGGCGGCCGACCGCAGGTCGACCGGGTCGAGACCGCTGTGCCGGGCGGCGGCGGCGGGGGAGAGCGGGTCGGGGTAGCGCGCCAGCTCGTGCAGGTCGGTCACGCCGGCCAACCGGCGTACCTCCGCCAGGTCACCCGGCTCGGCGGCGCCGACACCGGTCTGGGCCGGCTTCACGACCGCCACCCGGGACCCGCGGGCAGCCGCCAGCGCCGCCACCGCGGCGGTGACCACCGTCTTCCCGACCCCGGTCCCCGTCCCGGTCACCACCAGCACGCTCACGAGCGTGACCCTATGGGTACTTGTGTCAGCGCCATGACAGACAGCGCTGTTCTGCACCGCGATGCTGACGGTGCCTGGGTCGGCCCGAACCCCCGAGCGAGCCGGCCCAGGCAACTCTCAAGCGTTCGGCTGCCCCCGGACGCCGAAGTGGACCGGCTGCGCGGCGCGCAACGCCACCGGCAGCCGGTCCACTTTCGAGACTCGGACCCGGGATCAGGCCTGCTTGGTCTCCCAGAAGATCTTGTCGATCTCGGCGATCTTGTCGAGCAGCTTCTGCGCCACGTCGGCGTCCAACGAGCCCTTCGCGCCGGAGGCGCCGGCCAGCTTGGTGGCCTCGTTGAACAGGCCGTGCAGCTCCGGGTACTTCTCGAAGTGCGGCGGCTTGAAGTAGTCGGTCCAGAGCACCCACAGGTGGTGCTTGACCAGCTCGGCCCGCTGCTCCTTGATGAGGATCGCGCGGGTGCGGAAGTCCGCGTCGGAGTTCTCGCCGACCTTCTGGATGATCATCTTGATCGACTCGGCCTCGATCCGGGCCTGAGCCGGGTCGTAGACGCCGCACGGCAGGTCGCAGTGGGCGTGCACGACGGTCTTCGG
>JAVEDA010000015.1 GCA_030841195.1 Actinomycetota bacterium
CGGTCTCGACTCCGCGCAGTGACTCGCGGGCCTGGCTGGTGAGGATCAGGAACAGCGACTCCGGCGTCGTGATGAGGATGTCGGGCGGCGTGCGGCCGAACCGCCGGCGCTCGTCAGCGGGGGTGTCGCCGGAGCGGACCCCGACCGTGAGGTCCGGCTCGGGCAGCCCCAAGCGGGTGGCCGCGTGCCGGATGCCGGCCAGCGGCGCGCGCAGGTTGCGCTCGACGTCGACCGCTAGCGCCTTCATCGGGCTGACGTAGAGCACCCGGCAGCGGCGCTGCGGCTCAGCGGGAGCGGGCTCGCTGGCCAGCCGATCGATCGACCAGAGGAACGCTGCCAGAGTCTTGCCGGAGCCGGTCGGGGCGACCACCAGGGCGTGTCGCCCGGCACCGATCACATCCCAGGCGCCCTGCTGGGCCGCGGTCGGCGCCTGGAACGAGGCGTCGAACCACGCCTGGGTCGCGGCGCTGAACTGGCTCACCCCGACATCCTCGCCGACACCGCCGACAGATGCCGAGGGCAGGCCGCGGTCGTTCCCCGGTGCTACGTCTACGTGCCGACCATCCCGAAGCCCCAGCGGTTGGCGACGTCGCGGTTGGGGTCGCTGGTCGGCTCGTCCGGCGGGGTGCTCGCGTCGGTCTCCTCGACCAGGTCCTCGAGCGGGACCCGCGGCGGCAGCGCGGCGAAGCGGCTCGGCCGGACGGTCCCGCTGGCCTGGGTCTTGGGCGCGTCGTCTGCCATGGCCCCAGTGTGCCCTCTGAAGGCAGCTAGGACATGGCGAGCAGGAAGATCGCGATCACGAGGACAGCCAGCTCCACGACCAGCCCCAGGAGCCCGCCGGCGCGACCCTCGCCTATCGCCGCCTGCTCCTCGGGGGTGGGCACCCGCGACGATCCCTCATAGGTACGCCCGGTCGGGTCCACCACCGAGTCGCCACGCTCGCTGACCAAGAACGTCGGGTCGGCGTTGTTGGTCACCGCGAACGACCCCATCGGGGCCGGCCGCCAGCCGCCGCGCGGTTGGTGGGTGAAGTCGTACCAGAACGCCCAGATCAGCAGCCCGGCGCCGAAGACCAGGAAGCCCCAGAAGACGCCCAGCCGGACGCCCACGGCCACGATGAGCACCACCATCAGGACGCGCAGTGCGAGGCGCCACCTCGGCAGCGCCAGCGTCCGGAGCACAACGGTCATGACCTATCGACGCCCCGGCCTCGCTTCCCGTTCCCGGCGCGCCCTCGCGCGGACCCGGCCGGTGCGGACAAATCGGTTGGTGGGTTGTCGGCAGTGCTGTCTAAGGTCGACGGCGTGAGCGAGCAACCGATGATCGTGGCCCATGGCCTGGTGAAGCGTTTCGGCGACTTCACCGCCGTGGACGGGATCGACGTCGAGGTCTCGCGGGGCGAGGCGTTCGGGTTCCTCGGCCCCAACGGCGCCGGCAAGTCCTCCACGATGCGGATGATCGGCTGCGTGTCGCCGGTCACCGACGGCACGCTGCGGGTGCTCGGCCACGACCCGGCGGTCGACGGTGCCCGGATCCGAGCCCGGCTCGGCGTCGTGCCGCAGGAGGACACCCTCGACTTCGAGCTCTCCGTGATGGAGAACCTGATCGTCTACGGCCGGTACTTCGGCATGTCGCACAAGCAGGCGACCGAGCGCGGTCGCGAGCTGCTCGAGTTCGTCCAGCTCGAGGAGCGGGCCACCAGCCAGGTCGAGCCGCTGTCGGGCGGCATGAAGCGCCGGCTGACGATCGCCCGCTCGCTGATCAACGACCCGGACATGCTGCTGCTCGACGAGCCGACCACCGGGCTCGACCCGCAGGCTCGCCACGTGGTGTGGGACCGGCTGTTCCGGTTGAAGCAGCGTGGCGTCACCCTCGTGCTGACGACCCACTACATGGACGAGGCCGAGCAGCTGTGCGACCGCCTCGTGGTCATGGACAGGGGCCGGATCGCCGCGGAGGGGTCACCGGTCGCGCTGATCCGTGACTGGTCCACCCGGGAGGTCGTCGAGCTTCGGTTCGCGGCCGACGACACCGAGACCAGCGGCGAGAAGATCGAGGCCCTGGTGGAGCAGCCCGAGCGGCCACTGCGGGCTCTCGTCAGCCGGGTCGAGGTGCTGCCCGACCGGGTCCTGCTCTACAGCGACGACGGCGACGCCACCGTGGGCGAGCTGCACCGGGCCGGCGTCGAGCCGCAGTCGGTCCTGGTGCGTCGCAGCAGCCTCGAGGACGTCTTCCTACGCCTCACCGGCCGGAGCCTGGTCGAGTGACCACGACCCTGCCGACCGCCGCGGCGGCACCGGCGCTGCCGCCGGCGCCGTCCACCGCCCGCCTCGTGGGTCGCGCGGTCGACTTCTGGCGGCTGCAGTTCAAGCGGACCTGGCGGGGCACCTGGGCCAGCACGGTTCTCACGCCGCTCGGCTTCCTCGCGGCGATGGGCCTCGGTCTCGGGTCCATCGTCGACAACGGCTCCGGCGCCTCGACCCTCGGCGGCGTCAGCTACCTCGACTACATCGCGCCCGGCCTGCTGGCGGCCTCGATCATGCAGCAGGCATCGTTCGAGTCGAGCTACCCGGTGCTCGGCGCGATCAAGTGGGCCAAGCAGTACCACGCGCAGCTCGCGACCCCGCTGCGGGTGCGCGACGCGCTGGCCGGCCACGTGCTCTGGGTCGCATTGCGGCTGTCCATCAGCGCGCTGGTGTTCGTCGTCGTGATGGCGCTGTTCTCCACCTTCCACTCCTGGTGGGCGGTGCTCTGCTTACCGGCGGCGGTGCTCACCGGGCTGGCGTTCGTGCCAGGCATCTTCGCGTTCGCCGCGACCCTGGAAACCGACAGCGGGTTCGCGTTGCTGTTCCGGTTCGCGATCATGCCGATGTTCCTGTTCTCCGGCACGTTCTTCCCGGTGTCCCAGCTGCCCGACTGGCTGGAGCCGATCGCCTACTTGACGCCGCTCTGGCACGGGGTGGACCTGTGCCGCGACCTCGCGCTGGGCACGGCGTCGCTCCTGCCTGCGCTGGGTCACGTCGCCTACCTGCTGCTGTGGGTCGCCGGCGGCTACGCCTTGGCGCTGCGGCACTTCACCAGGCGGCTGGTCACATGAGCACGCCGACCGTACAGCCGTCGCCGATGCGGCTCACACCGCCGCTGCTGCAGCGGTTGGTGGGGACGGGCGGGGCCCGGCACCTGGTCGAGCGCAACGCGCGCGTCTACCGCCGCGAGTGGCTGGTGCTGGTGTCGGGTTTTCTCGAGCCGGTGTTCTACCTGTTCTCGATCGGCGTGGGGGTGTCCAAGTTGGTCGGCGACGTCGCGCTCCCTGGCGGCGAGGTCGTCACCTACACGGCGTTCGTGGCGCCCGCGATGCTCGCGGCCAGCGCCATGAACGGCGCGGTCATCGACGCGACATTCGGCCTGTTCTTCAAGCTCAAGTACAACAAGTTGTACGACGCGGTGCTGGCCACGCCGGTCACACCGGTGGACGTGGCCATCGGCGAGATCACCTGGGCCTTGATGCGCGGCTCGCTCTACTCGATCTCGTTCATCGTGGTGATGCTCGTCATCGGGCTGATCTCGTCGTGGTGGGCGGTGTTCGCCCTGCCCGTCGTGGTGCTCACCGGGTTCGCGTTCGCCGCAATCGGCACCGCCTGCACGACGTACATGAGGTCCTGGCAGGACTTCAGCTACATCACCCTGGTGCAGCTGCCGATCTTCCTGTTCTCAGCCACCTTCTACCCGCTGTCGGTCTACCCCGAGTCGCTGCAGTGGGTGGTGCGCTGCTCGCCGCTCTACCACTCGGCCACGCTGCTCCGGGAGCTCACGACGGGCACGGTAGGCCCCGGCTCGTTGGTGCACGTCGCGGTGCTCGTGGCGCTGGGTGTCGTGGGCATGGTGGTCACCGGGAGGCGGCTGGAGAAGCTGCTGCTCACCTGAGCTGTGGCGGTCGTTTAGGCTCGCCGTCGTGCCGACCGACGATGTGTTCGCCGACGTGCTGGGAGCCAACGAGGCCTACTCCGCGCGCCACCAGTACGGCGACCTCGAGGCAGTGGCTGCCCGTGGCCTCGCGGTGCTCACCTGCATGGACTCCCGGATCGACCCGCTGCGGATGCTGGGCCTGTCGCCCGGGGACGCCAAGATCCTGCGCAACGCGGGTGCCCGGGTCACTGACGACGTCCTGCGCACCCTGGCTCTGGCCGACTACCTGCTCGGCGTCGACCGGGTGATGGTCGTCGCGCACACCGGCTGCCGGATGGCGACCGGCGACGAGGCGGACATCCACCGGGCGATCCAGGAGGCCGGGGGACCGGACACCCGCAGCATCGCCTTCCTCACCACCGACGACCAGGAGGCGGCGCTCCGCCAAGACGTGCAGCGGGTGAAGTCGTGGCCCTACCTGGACAACCTGGCGGTCGGCGGCTTCGTGTTCGACCTGGACACCGGCCGGCTCCGCCAGGTCTGCTGAGCAGGGATACTGGTCCGGTGCGGGTGTCGGACTTCTGGGACCGGATGCGGGCGACCTTCGGGCCGCACGCCGAGTCGGTGGTGGAGCTGCATGTGCTCAGCCAGCTGGGCGGGCGGACACCGGCGCAGGCGCTCGCTGCCGGGGAGCCGACTGTCGACGTGTGGCGGGCTGTCTGCGAGGGCCTCGAGGTGCCCGCCGCGCAACGCTGACGCGTCAGCCGATCGCGAGCTTGCGCCAGGTGTTGCCCCCGTCGTCCGTTCGGTAGAGACCCGAGACGAGGATCATGTAGCCCACGTCAGGCGTCGTGAAGCCGACGTACTCCGCCGTGGCGCCGTCTCTGGCGGGCAGGTCGGGCAGCGGAGTAAGTGTGCCGTCGGTCGAGACTCGCGTCAGCACTGGATCGACGCCCTGTCCGACGAGAGCCTCGCGGTCGGTGCGGGCCCCGAGAGCCGCGCTGTTGGGAACGGCACCGTTGTCTGATTTGAGCGGGACGTCGGTCCACGACGATCCGTCAGGAGACACCGCGAGGCGGGAGAGGGTTCCGGTCACGCACTTGACCCAAAACGAGCTGACAGCTGAGAGGTCGGCCTGTAGAGAGTCGGCGCAGGGTCCGTCATGGGAGGCGAAGCCATCCGGGCCGCCCACCCACACCGGAGAGCTTCCGGTTCCCACCACGACGACCCGGTCACCCTGTACCGCCAGGTCGCCCGGGCCGGTGACGGACACGCCCGGCACCCGGGACCAGGCGTCGGTCCCGACCGCGGATCGCCACAGCTGCTGGGTGTTCTCGCCATCCCCTGTAGGCACCAGTGCCCAGGCAGTTCCCGCTGCGGCCGCGAGCCGGGTGACCATTCCCGGCGTGCTGACCCGGGACCAGCTGTGACCGCCGTCGTGTGTCGACCACAAGCCATCGCCGAAGAGCCAGCCGTCCTGGGCGCTCCCGAACCGGACTTCCGTAGCGGTGTAGCGGCTGGGCACCACAGCTAGTCCCTTTGCGTCGTCCGGGACGG
>JAVEDA010000048.1 GCA_030841195.1 Actinomycetota bacterium
TGGACGTGATGCTCGTGTCGCCTCTCACCAGGTCGACGTTGGTGACCTCCGGGCCGATGACGAGCACGACACTGCGGAGCCCGGCCCGGACGCCCTGGGCCGGCAGCCGGAGCGGCAGGCAGACGTCGAACCCCCTCGGCGTCGACTGCAGGAGCACCCTGGCGTCGATGCTGCCGGCAGCCACCATCCCCTGCACCTCGGGCAGCTGGGTGGTCGGCAGCCGGTCGCAGGCCTTGTCCGGCGGCAGCCATCCCGGCCCCAGGAGGGACGCGAGGTCCACGGTCTGGAGCACTCCTGGCCGTCCGTAGGCAACCAGGCGCTGGGGCCGCGGGCCGGCCGAGGGCACGGTGAGTCCGAAGATCTGGGTGCCCTCCCAGCCGGCTGGCTTCAGCCGGGCCAGGGTCTGGTCCCCGTTGCTCATCCAGATCCGGACCTGCGAGACCCGCGAGTCGACCCCGGCCAGCACGCCGCGGATGTCGCCGCCGCCGACGGTGGCGCCCAGCCAGTCGAACGCGACGGCCGGGTCGTCGGCCTTCGGGTCGCGGTTGTTGCAGCCGGTGCTCGCACCGGTGGCGGGGACATAGCGGTCGCAGACCCTCGGCCCGTTGCCGGTCTGGTCCGACAGCACGGCCTGGTGCGTCGTCTCCACCCCGTCGATCGTCGATGTCTCCACGTCCACCGGCGGCCCGAGTACCACCGAGTCGCCGAACGGGTCGTCGCCACCATCACCGGGCAGGGTTCGCTTCCCGCCGTTGCCGCCGCCGAGCAGCAGGCCGCCGACGGCGACGACCAGCACCAGCGCCGCGGCGACGGCGAGCAGGATCCGGCCGCGATGACCGCGGTCGGCCGCCAGCCGCTGCTGGTTCTGCTGCCACGCATCGCTCGCGACCGGCAGGTCGTCGAAAACCCGGCCAGCGGCCCGGAGGTCGCGCTCGAGCTGGGCGGTGCTGTCGGGGGACTGGCTCATCGGTGGCCCTCCATCAGGGCGGCGAGGGCGTCCAGCCCGCGCGAGACGTGCGACTTCACGGTGCCCTTGCTGACGTTCATCGCCTCGGCCATCTCGGCCTCGGACAGGTCCAGCCAGTAGCGCAGCACCAGGGCCTCCCGGTGTCGCGCCGAGAGCTGCCCGAGCGAGTCGAGCAGGTGGCGGTGGCTCTCCCGGCGTACGACGTCGTGCTCGGCACTCGGGACGTCCGGCGGCGGGGCAGGTGCGAGCCGCCGGACGACGGACAGGTGCCGCAGCCGGGACCGGGTCAGGTTGACCACCGTGCTGCGCAGGTAGGCGACGGCCGCGTGCGGGTCGCGCAGCGTCCGGGACCGGCGGTGCAGCCGGACGAAGGCCTCCTGGGCCACGTCCTCGGGATCGTCAGCGCCGAGCATCGCGGCCAGCCGGGTCATCGCCGCGAACTGGCCGTGGAACAGCTCCTGGTAGCCGTCCCCGTCCATCCGGGCATCCTCCCGGTCGGCCACCCGCTCGCTGAGCACATCAGTAGGACGCGCGAGCCGCTCAGAGGTTGAGGGCTACGAGGTTGAGGGTCAGGCGGGAGCCGGCACCGAGATGCCGATGCCGCCGACGGTGTCGGCGCCGAACCGGTCGATCTCGGCCTGCAGGTCCAGCGGGGCGAGCCGGTCGCGGGACCCGAGGATCTCCGGCGTGAGGCGGTCGGCGGGTACCAGCCACATGACCTCGAGCTCGAGCCCGTCCGGGTCCTTGGCGTAGAGCGCCTTGGTGGTCGCGTGGTCGGTGGCGCCGACGAGCGCGCCGCGCTCGGTCAGCCGGGCACCGATCTCGGCCAGGTCGGCGAGCGTCTCGACCTCCCACGCGAGGTGGTAGAGGCCGACGGTGGAGCGGCCGGCGCCGGAGGCGCCCGCGGCCGAGCCGATCTCGAACAGGCCCAGATCGTGGTCGTTGGTCGAGGACGGGGCGCGCAGGAAGGCGGCGCCGGTGAGCCCGGCCATCCCCTCGATGGGAGCGAAGCCGAGTACGTCGGCGTAGAAGGCGGTGCTGGCCGCGACGTCGCGGACGAAGAGCACTGCGTGGTTCAGGCGACGGACCGGCATGGTGGGCTCCTGCGCTGGATGACAACGATGGTGGTTGAACTCTCAACAACGACCCTAGCAGAAGGAACTTGAGGGTTCAAGTATTTCGGCTAGACTGGCCCCCGTGACCGACGACTGCACCCGATGGCTGGACGCCGAGGAGCAGCGCGCCTGGCGGTCCTTCCTGCGGGCCGCCTCGGCGATCGACGAGGCCCTGGACCGCCAGCTCCAGCGCGACGCCGGCATGCCGCACGCCTACTACCAGGTGCTAGCCATGCTCTCCGAGGCGCCGGACCGCACCCTGCGGATGAGCCAGCTGGCCGAGCAGACCACCTCGTCGGCCAGCCGCCTCTCGCACGCGGTGGCCCGGCTGGAGGAGAAGGGCTGGGTACGCCGGGACAAGCACCCCACCGACCGGCGGGGCTCGCTCGCGGTGCTGACCGACGACGGCTGGGAGGCCCTGCGAGCGGCGGCGCCCGGTCATGTCGCGGCCGTGCGCCAGCTGCTCTTCGACCGGCTCGCACCGGGCCAGGTGGCCGAGCTGCGGGCGATCACCGACCGGCTCACCGAGCAGCGCTAGCCTGCGCTGCATGGCCCCCGAGTTCACCCCGCCGGACGCGACCCCGCCGGCCGCGCCGCAGGACGCCCGCCCGCGCGAGACGCACAAGGGGCCGGTCACCCTGCGCCGCGAGCAGGTGGAGCACAGCACGACCGACCAGCGGCTGCTGGACACGCACGGCCCGAGCGACTGGGTGCACAGCGATCCCTGGCGGGTGCTGCGCATCCAGGCCGAGTTCGTCGAGGGCTTCGGGGCACTGGCCGAGCTCGGCCCGGCCGTCAGCGTGTTCGGCTCTGCCCGGGTGCACGCCGACGAGCCGGAGTACGCCTTGGGCAAGGAGGTCGGCCGGCTGCTGGTCGAGGCCGGGTACGCCGTCATCACCGGCGGCGGCCCGGGCGCGATGGAGGCCGCCAACCGAGGCGCCTGCGAGGCCGGCGGCCTGAGCGTGGGCCTCGGCATAGAGCTGCCCTTCGAGTCCGGCCTCAACCAGTGGGTCGACCGAGGGGTCAACTTCCGCTACTTCTTCGCCCGCAAGACGATGTTCGTGAAGTACTCCCAGGGCTTCGTCGTGCTGCCCGGCGGCTTCGGGACCCTCGACGAGCTGTTCGAGGCGCTCACGCTGGTGCAGACCAAGAAGGTCACGCAGTTCCCGATCGTGCTCGTCGGCAGCGACTACTGGGCCGGCCTGCTGTCCTGGA
>JAVEDA010000051.1 GCA_030841195.1 Actinomycetota bacterium
GGGTCGACCCCGAGGAGTGGAAGGCCGAGGTGCCCCAGATCCAGGAGTGGTTCGAGAAGATCGGCACCGACAAGGTCCCCGCGATGCTGATGACCGAACTGGACGGACTCAAGGCCCGCCTCGGCGACTAGCCCCCAACCATCCGCGTTGATCATGCAACTTTGGGGATCTTGAGCATCGCGCCAGGTCACGACCTCAAGAACAGTCGTTGATCATGCACTTGTGGGGATCTTGCCGTGCGGCGACGCGACCGGCGGCCATCGGACCCTGTGAGGCCAGCCTTTCCATGATCCCCAAAGTTGCATGATCGAC
The DNA here is from genome assembly GCA_030841195.1 of Actinomycetota bacterium. GTDB lineage: Bacteria > Actinomycetota > Actinomycetes > JACCUZ01 > JACCUZ01 > JAVEDA01. Next base: position 313 of record JAVEDA010000051.1, read on the forward strand.
GGGGGCTTTGGGCGCCCTGACCAGCGGCGACGTCCAAGATCCCCAAAGTTGCATGATCAACGGCGAAGGGGGCGGGTTGCACGACCGAGGGGCGCCGCTGCGGGGGGCGGGTTGCACGACCTGGGGGCGGCCCTGCGGGGTCACCTCAGGCGAGGATCCGGGCCGGGTGCTCCAGCAGGTCGACGAAGGCCCGCATCCACTGGGCCGCAACCACGCCGTCGACCGGCCGGTGGTCGACCGACAGCGTAAGCCGCATGACCTGACCCACCTGCAGCGCGCCGTCGACCACGACCGGCTCCTCGCGCGCGGCACCCACCGCGAGGATCGCCGCCTGCGGGGGGTTGATGATCGCGGCGAACTCCTCGGTGCCGTACATCCCGAGGTTGGTGACGCTGATCGACCCGCCCTCGAGCTCGTGCTGCTGCAACCGGCCGGCCCGGGCCCGCTCGACGACGTCCTGGACCGCACTGGCCACGGCGGTCACCGTCATCTGCTCGACCGATCGCAGCACCGGCGTCACCAGGCCGTGCTCGGTCGCCACCGCAACCGCGACGTCGACCGACGCGTAGGACCGCACGGCGTCCTCGCCCCAGGTCACGTTCATCGCCGGCACCAGCAGGTGTGCCTGCGCCACCGCCTTGACGACCAGGTCGTTGACCGACACCCGCGCGTGCACGCCGTCGTTGAGCTCCTCGCGCAGCTCGAGCAGCCGGTCCACCCGGGCGCTGCCCCGCAGGTAGAAGTGCGGCGCCGTCTGGGTGCTCTCGGTGAGCCGTGCGGCGATCAGCCGCCGCAGCTTCGTGTGCGGTACGTCGGTGAAGGCAGCCGGTTGCGCGGATCGTTGCGGTGCGGCCGCCGCGGCCGGACGCGGAGCCGCCTGCGCCTGCTCGACGTCCCGCCGCAGGATCCGGCCGTTCGGCCCGGTGCCGGTGAGCTGGTCGATCGACAGCCCGGCCTTGTGGGCCAGCCGGCGGGCCAGTGGGCTGGCGAAGACCCGGCTGTGCCCGTTCGAGGGTGCGGGCACGGGGTCCTCGCTCGGCGCGGTCTCCGGGATGTCGACCGGGTCGACTCCGCGCTCCGCCGACGAGCCGGGCGCACCCACGCCGAGGTCGGCCAGCGCCGCATCGAGGTCGGCGACCTGCTCACCGGGCGCCCCGATCAAGGCGATCGGCGCGCCGACCTCGACCTCGGCGCCGGGCTGCACCAGCATCCGCAGCAGCACGCCGTCGGCCTCAGCCGCGACGTCGACGACGGCCTTGGCGGTCTCGACGGTGGCGATGACGTCGTCGCGGGCAAACGCGGAGTTCTCGGCCAGCGGCCAGCTCGACAGCACAGCCTCGGTGGTGTTCGCGGCGATCTCGGGCATCCGCAGCAGCTCGGCCACGGTCAGCGCCCGGTCATCTCGGCGAGCTTCGCCGACACGTCGTCGGCGTTCGCGATCGCGGCCGCCTCCAGCACCTTGCTGATGCTGGGTGATGCCTCGCCACCGGTGACCCGCTCGACCGGGTGGTCGAGCCAGTCGAAGAATCGGCGCTGGATCTCATCGGCCAGCCACCCGCCGTACGACGTGCCGCGGGAACCCTGCTCGGCGATCAGGACCCGGTTGGTCTTGCGGATGCTGACGCCGATCGTGTCCCAGTCGATGCTGGCCCGGTCCAGCCAGCGTAGGTCGATCACCTCGGCGTCGACGTCACCCTGCTCGACACCCGCGAGGACGAGCGACGTCATCGCCAGGTAGGTGAGGACGGTGACCTCCGAGCCCTCGCGGCGCACCGCCGCCTTGCCGACCGGCAGGCAGTAGTCCAGGTCGTCCACCGGTCCCTCGCCGGTGGACGTGTAGAGGTCGACGTGCTCGAGCACGACCACCGGGTCGTCCAGCCGCAGCGCGGTGTTCATCAGCCCCACGTAGTCGAACGGCGTCGACGGTGCGACGACCCGCCAGCCGGCCGCGGTGGCGAACACGCCGGCCGGGTCCATCGAGTGCTGCGAGCCGTAGCCGGTGCCCATCGCCACCTTGCTGCGCAGCACGAACGGCACCTTGCCCTCGCCGCCGAACATGTGCCGCGCCTTGCCGATCTGGTTGAACAGCTGGTCGGCCGCGACCCACATGAAGTCGGCGTACATGAACTCGACGACCGGCCGGAACCGGCCGTCCAGCGCCACCCCGCCACCGAGACCGGCGAACGCGTTCTCGCTGATCGGCGTCCCGAGCACCCGATCCGGGTACGCCTCGGCCAGGCCGCGGGTCGCCCCGTTGGTGCCGCCGTTGAGCCGGTGGATGTCCTCGCCCATGATGACGACCCGGTCGTCGGTCTCCATCCGCCGGCCGAGCACGCCGGCCACCGCGTCGATGAACTTCACCTCGCCGATCTCACCGGTGAACGTGTCGCGGTCGGCGAACGGGGCGCCCTCGAGCTCGCTCAGGTCACCGCGCACACCGACGTCGACGTACGACGGGTCGGGCCACTCAGCCGGCTTGATCTGCCGCTGCCCTGGCTTGCCACCCGGGAGAGGCTCGAGCAGCACGGCACCGATGTCGTTCATCAGCGCGACCGCCTGCTCGACGAAGGCGTCCATCTGCCCTGTCTCGAGGATGTCGCGCCGGGCGATGTTCGCGCGCACCTGGTCGATCGGGTCGCGGGCCCGCCACTCGGTCTCCTCCTCCTTGCTCCGG
>JAVEDA010000441.1 GCA_030841195.1 Actinomycetota bacterium
GTGACCAGCATGGACGCGCCCTGCAAGCCGTAGCCGACGGCGAGCGCGTGCCCGCGGCGGAGCCGGTCGCCCAGGCCGGCCGCGAGCGGCGCCACCACGACGGCCGGCGCGAGCTGGACGATCGACACCAGGGAGGCACCGCCGACCCCGTGGCGGTCGAAGGCCCAGATCAGCAGCGCCACCCAGGTCGCCCACTCGGCCACCGAGAACGTCAGGTAGGACAGGAGCGCCCGGCGGATGCTGGGCCGCCGGACCGCGGCCATCGTCGCACCCAGCGACTCGTTCACCGCGAGGCGGCCGGCGCTTCGCGCGGTGGCGGCAGCGTGATCGCCGTCGGCGTGTCCTGCGCCGGCCGCCCCCGGGACAGGTCGGCGCCGGCTTCCTGCAGCAGGGCCTTGGCGGCGTCCCGGCCGGCCTGGACCATCCGGTCCATCTGGTGGAACTCCAGCAGCCCGACCCCCAGCGTGGCGGGCGTCACCACCGTGGCGCCGCGGGCGCTGGCCGCGGCCACGGCACCGCCGCTGCCGATCATCATGGTCCGCAGCAGGGTCTCGCCGAGAGCCGGGATCCGGGGTGGCCCGGTGCGGGCCCGGCCGCTTCCGCCGCTGCCGCCCATCGAGATGTTCACCGCGACCACTGGGCCCTCGTCGCGCTCGGTGAGCAGATCGACCGGCAGGTTGTCCAGCACCCCGCCGTCGACGAGCAGCCGCCCGTCCTCGTCGGGGATGGGCGGGAACAGCACGGGGAGCCGGACCGAGGCCAGCGCGGCCGCGACAGCGTTGCCGCGCCGGTGCACCTGGCGGGTGCGGGTCACCAGGTCGGTGCTCACCGTGTGCAGCTGCCGCGGCAGGCCTTCGAGAACCTCGTCGGCGCCGAGCGCGCGCACCAGTCCGGTGTGCACCCGCCGCCCCCTGGACAGCGACTTGGTCGGAAGACGCCAGTCGCTGAACGGTTGGTGCCGGACGAACTCGGTGTAGCAGACCTCTTCCAGGGCCGCGCCGTCGCGCCCGAGGGCGTAGACGGCGGCGATGACAGCGCCGATGCTGGTCCCGGCGAGCCGGTCGACGTGCAGGCCGGCGTCCTCGAGCTCGCGCAGCAGCCCGACGTGCGCGAAGGCCCGGGCGCCGCCCCCGGCGAGCACCAGGCCGAGCGACCGTCCGGCCAGCCGGGCGGCCAGCGCCCGGAGGCCGCCGCCCGGGTCCCGGTCGACGACCGTCAGCTGCCAGGCATCGGTCGCGGCCACCCAGGCCACCCGCTGCCCGGGCGAGGGTGCCGGCCCGACCAGCACCACGTCCGGCTGCCGGGAGGGGGCGGGCGTGACCCGGTCACCGGGTGGCGCAGTGTCGCTGCGGGCGACCAGCACGACGGCGTCGGCCTGCCGGAGGCAGAAGTCCCGCCAGGCCTCGTCCTCCGCCGTCCCGGTGGTGTCGGACAGGAGCAGCACCCGCTCGTGGTGCCGCTCGGCCCGCTCCAGCCCGTCCGGGCCGACCACGCCGGGAGCAATGACTGACCGGTGCGCCGCCAGGTGGGCATGTAGTGCGGCGGCGACCTCGGTGGCGCCGCTGCCGGCGTGCAGGCCGACCACGGCCACGACCACGGGCTGGGTCGGTGGGCCGACCTCGGCTGCGCCGCCCGCGGTCCGCAGCTGCTCGGCCACCTGGCCGAGCACCACCCGGGTCGCCACCGGGTCGCTGCCGAGCAGCTCGTCGAAGGCGTCCCTCGGCACCTCGAGCACCGAGGAGTCGCGCCGCGCCCGCACGCCGGCCGAGCGGCGTTCACCGGTCAGCAACGCCAGCTCCCCGAGGACCGCCCCAGGCCCCAGCTCGCGGACCACCCGGCCACCCACCTCGACCTCGAGTCGGCCGCTGCGCACGACGTAGGCCGACCCCGGCGGGTCGCCCTCGTGCAGCAGCCACTCGCCCGCGGCGACATGACGCAGCCGGGTGGCCGCCTCGAGCAGCAGTCTGGCTCTGTCCGGCAGCGTGGCCAGGAGCGGCACGTCGGACAGGTCGGTCACTGCCCCGTGGACGGTCAGCGGCTCGGCAGCGGCCGGCGGCGCGTCGGGCAGGCGCACGAGGGCGCCGGCGCCGTCCGCCACCTCTTCCGCGCCGGGGGCCGGCTGCAGCCGACCGAGCGGCAGCGCGACCAGCGCCACGACGACGAAGGCCGCGATCGACAGCACCCAGCCGTCGTGGAAGGCCGCGACAGCGGTCGCCGGGGTCGGGTCGCCCAGGATGACGACGAGCAGGGCGATCCCGAGAACGCCGCCGAGCTGACGCGCGCTGGAGACCACGGCAGATGCGGTGGCGTACCGGCCGCCGGGCACGGCGGCGAGGGCCGCGCTGCCCAGCAGCGGGAGGGTCGCACCCACTCCGATCCCGCTGAGCACCTGACCTGGCAGCCACTCCGACCAGAAGGCGGGGACGACCCCCACCTGCTGGTGGTACCAGAGGTAGGCACCGGCCCACACCAGCGCACCGGGCACGACGAACAGGCGGTAGCCGTGCCGGTCGGCGAGCGGGCCCAGCCGGGAGGCGACGACGGCGGCGACCAGCGCACCGGGCACCAGTGCCAGACCGGCCCGCAGCACGCCGTACCCCCAGACGTACTGCAACCAGAGGATGTTGGTGAGCAGGTAGGCGTAGAAGCCGAGACCCGCCACCACCGTGGCGCCCGAGGCGATCGTGAACGACGGGATGCGCAGCAGCGCGGGGTCGAGCAGCGGAGAACGGTGCCGCCGCGAGCTGACGACGAACAGGCCCACCAGGACAGCGGTGGCGGCGAACGACCCGAGAACCGCGGCACTGCCCCACCCCCAGTCGCTGCCCTTGACGATGCCCAGGTTGAGCGTCGCCAGGGCGGCCGCGAGCAGCGCGGCGCCGACCAGGTCCGGCATCCGGCGCCGGCCGGGGGCCCGGCTCTCGACCAGCTGGCTGCGGCCGGCGATCAGGGCCGCCACGCCGAACGGGATGTTGACCAGGAAGGCCCAGCGCCAACCGCCCAGCTCGACCATGGCGCCGCCGATCGGCGGACCGAGCCCGGCCGCAACGGCCGCCGTCGCGCCCCACAGCCCGATGGCGTGCGAGCGCCGCTCTCCCGGGAAGGCCTCGACGACCAGGGCGAGCGACGCGGGCACCAGCATGGCCGCACCCAGCGCCTGCAGGATCCGTGCCGCGATGAGCAGGTCGAGCGTCGGCGCGGCACCGCAGAGCGCGGACGCGACCGTGAACCGGGCGACTCCGGCCAGGAACGCCCGTCGCCGGCCGAGCAGGTCGGTCAGCCGGCCCCAGACGCTGAGGACCGCGGCGAAGACGATGTTGTAGGCGTTCAGCACCCAGGAGAGCGACCCGATCGACTCACCGGGGAACGAGGCGCGGATGGACGGGAAGGCGACGTTGACGATGGTCGCGTCGAGGAAGGCCAGGAACGCGCCGAAGCAGGCAACGAGGAGCACCCGGGACGCCGGAACCCGCCCCCGCTGCGCCGCCGCCACGGACCACCTCCTCGGGGCGGCCTCGGTGCCGCGGTGATCACTCTCGCGCCCCGGTGTCTGCGGTGGCAAGGATTTCTTGATCTTCGGTCCGGTGTGGACGTAGACCGGATACTTCCGGCCGAAACGCATTGATCCGTGGGGGTTCTGGCCGGTACGCCGTCGGTGTCCCCCACAGCGGGTGACGGAAGATCACGGCGAGGTGATCACGCCCCCGAATGGTTCGAGACTCTGTTGACGCGCGAGTCAGCGCCGATCATTCTCAGGGGGTTACGGGGGATCACTGCTGCCGAAGGTCGACCACCATGTCTGTTGCACGCGCGCACCGTCGTCGGTCCTTCGGTCTGCTGTCGGCAGGAGCCGCCCTCTCCGCGCTGGCCCTGAGCCCGGTCCTCACCGGTACCGCGCACGCCGGCAGCCTGCCGGCGCCGGCCTTCGCCTCGGTCTCCGCGACGACCGGGGACGCGGTGGCCTCTCCCGTGGTCGGCGGCCCGAAGCCAACGGTCATCACGAAGGTGGGCGCGAGCGTCAAGGTCACGGTGTCGCTCTGGACCTCGCCGGCCAAGACCACGGCGGCCGCCTTCAACAAGGACACCGACTTCACCCTGACCACCGGGGGTGTCAGCGTCACCAGGACGTTCCCGGCCAACACGGCATCCAAGGAATTCACCACCGACCCCTTTGGCGCTGCCGTCAACCAGACGAAGGTCTCGGTCTCGTTCCCGGGCCTCAAGGGCAAGAGCGCGATATCTGCAGCCAGCTCCCCGACCGAATTCGACGTCCTGCTCTTCGTGGAGGGTGACACCGCGAAACCCGCGGACGGCCCGTACACCCGCACGGTCGGCAACGACGGCGCCGCCTGCGGCGAGCTGGACGCGGAGCACCCCTTCTGCGCCACCGTGCTCCTGCCCAAGGGTGCCGGCAACGGCGGCAACATCGCGGTAGGCACCGGCGTCTGCGACGACGCCAAGACCACCTACAGCAACTGCAAGATCGCGCAGAACAGCTTTGTGATCGAGCTCCTGGCAGACCTCACGGGAGTCGGGTACCAGACCACGGAGCCGGCGACGCTGATCCTGTCCTGCGACAAGATCTACTGCGGCAACGGGGCGATCAAGAACAACGTCCCGCACCTCACCTCCTTGGGCAACGGGCCGATCGCGAACGTGCCTGCCTGCTCTGCCAAGGGAGTCGCTCCTGCGCCCGTCTCGCTGATCGATGCCTGCGTCGACTACGTGCAGAGCACTCGCGACAACGCGGGTGACACGCACCTGTACGTGCTGTTCACCCGCGACCTGAGAGGGAGCTGCTGCTGAGCGAACGGGCGGCACGGGGCGGCCACTGCGCGGTCACCTCGACCCCCAGCGGGCTGAGCAGATCACTGCTCCTCACCAGGAGGTCCGCCGCCTGGTCGTGATCGTCGGTGATCTCGGCCAGGCCGAGCAGTGCCAGGCCGATCTCGTGCCGGCTGTCCGAGACGTGTGACATCTCCACGGCCCGGGCCAGCTCGGTGCGTGCGTCCGGAAGGCTCCCCGCTGCCATCAGGGCGAAGCCGCGAACCCGGCTGACCATCGGCTGCAGC
>JAVEDA010000091.1 GCA_030841195.1 Actinomycetota bacterium
CTTGGTGTCGTGAGTGGACAAGGTGGTCATCGCGTCCGGCCAGGTCGTGAGCTGCCGGCTGCACCAGGCGTGCAGCTCGTCGACCGGCACGCCCAGGTGCGCGGGGTCGCCGCCGACCTCGTTGAGCGACGTGAGGCGCAACCATCGGTAGAACGCGGTGTCCTCGACGCCCTTGGCCATCACCGGGCCGCAGGTCTGCTGGAACCGGACCACGAACTCGTCCCGGTGCGGGCCGCGGCCCTGGTCGCCCAGGGCCAGCTCCACCAGCAGGTCGAGGGTGCCCCGCCGGTCCTCGGCCAGCCGCTCGCGGGCCACAGCGGCGGCCGCGCGGACGACCTTGCGGCTCTCGGCCGGGGCGGGCTCGCCGGGCACGACGTACGCCCGGTAGACCGGCACCGCGACGAGCAGCTCGACCAGCGCCTCGCGGATGCCGCGCCGGGTGTGGTCCCGCAGCTCGAGGTGGTCGTGGCAGATGGCGGCGGCCACCTCGACCAGACGGGCCACCTCCGCCTGCAGGCCGTGCTCGACCACGAACCGCTTCGCCTCCTCGACCACCGGGTCGAAGTCGGCGGGCTCGCCGGTCAGGCTGGTGTACAGGGTGGTGAGGGCGGGTGCGGACTGGTCGTCGACGAGCACCCCGCCGATGCGCAGCAGGGCGTCGTAGCCCGTCGTACCGGCACACGGCCAGTCGGCGGGCAGCTGCTCGTCGCCCTCGAGGATCTTCTCGACGACGATCCACGCGCCGGTGGAGCCGAACAGCCGTTGGACGTAGCCGCGCGGGTCGGCGAGCCCGTCGGGATGGTCGATGCGCAGCCCCTGGATCCGGCCCTCCGCCACCAGCGCGAGCAGCACCGCGTGCGTCTCGGCGAAGACCTGCTCGTCCTCGACCCGGACGCCGGCCAGGGTATCGATGTCGAAGAACCGGCGGTAGTTGAGCTCCTCGTCGCCGACCCGCCAGTGGGCGAGCCGGTAGAACTGGCGGTCCAGCAGCTCCGGCAGCGGCAGGTCCTCGGTGCCGGGCCGCACCGGGAACACGTGGTCGAAGTAGCGCAGCACCGGGCCGCCGAGGTCCTCGGTGTCGCGGTCCAGCACGATCTCGCCGTCGGCCACCACCTCGCCGATCCGCCGGCCCAGCACCGGCATCAGCAGGGCCCGCTCCTGGGCGGCCCACTCCACGTCGAACCATCGCGCGTACGGCGAGGCGGGCCCGGTCCGGAGCACCGACCAGAGGGCCGCGTTCAGCGAGGCCGGCGTCGGCACGGCCATGTGGTTGGGCACCACGTCGACGACCACGCCCAGCCCCAGCGCCCGGGCGGTGTCGGACATCCGGTGGAACGCCTCGGCACCGCCGAGGTCCTCGTTGACGTGCGCGTGGTCGACCACGTCGTACCCGTGGGTCGAGCCCGGGGTCGCCTGCAGGATCGGCGACAGGTAGACGTGGGAGACGCCGAGGTCGTGCAGGTAGGGGAGGACCGCAGCGGCGTCGTCGAAGCCGAACTCCGGTCGCAGCTGCAGCCGGTAGGTGCCGGTGGGAGCCCGGCGCGGGTCCGTCACCCGACTCAGACGACCCGGCGCAGGACCAGGATCGACCGCGAGTCCAGCGACAGGGTCTCGCCGGCCTTGGCCGACGGCCGGTCGACGACCAGCGGGGCCGCGGTGTCGAGCACGGCCTCCCAGCGCTCGCCGTACGCCTCGCTGGGGACGGTGAAGTCCATGTCCTCGTGGTTGCCGTTGAAGAGCAGCAGGAAGGAGTCGTCGGTGACCCGCTGGCCGCGGCCGTCCGGCTCGACGATGGCGTCGCCGTTGAGGAACACAGCCAGCGACCGGGCGTAGCCGACCTGCCAGTCGCCGGCCGTCATGTGCTCACCGGTCGGGGTGAACCAGGCGATGTCGCCGATCTCGCTCTCGGAGCCGCGGGCCGGGTCGCCCTGGAAGAAGCGGCGGCGACGGAAGACGGGGTGCTCCTTCCGCAGCGTCGCCAGCTGAGCGACGAAGTCGGTCAGGGCCCAGTTCTCCCGGGCGTCGGTCCAGTCGACCCAGGAGATGGGGTTGTCCTGGCAGTAGACGTTGTTGTTGCCCTCCTGGGTGCGCCCCAGCTCGTCGCCGTGCAGCACCATCGGGACGCCCTGGGAGAGGAACAGGGTCGCCACGATGTTGCGCTTCTGCCGTTCGCGCAACGTCAGCACCTCGAGGTCATCGGTCGGTCCCTCGACCCCGCAGTTCCAGGACCGGTTGTGACTCTCGCCGTCGTTGTTGCCCTCACCGTTGGCCTCGTTGTGCTTCTCGTTGTAGGACACCAGGTCGTTGAGGGTGAACCCGTCGTGCGCGGTGACGAAGTTGATCGACGCGAGCGGCCGGCGGCCGTCGTCCTGGTAGAGGTCCGCCGAGCCGGTCAGCCGGGACGCGAACTCCGGCAGGGTGGCAGCCTCGCCGCGCCAGAAGTCGCGCACCGTGTCGCGGTACTTGCCGTTCCACTCGGTCCACAGCGGCGGGAAGTTGCCGACCTGGTAGCCGCCCTCGCCGACGTCCCACGGCTCGGCGATCAGCTTCACCTGGGAGATGACCGGGTCCTGCTGGACCAGGTCGAAGAAGGCCGACAGCCGGTCCACCTCGTGGAACTGGCGGGCCAGCGTCGAGGCGAGGTCGAACCGGAACCCGTCCACGTGCATCTCGAGCACCCAGTAGCGCAGCGAGTCCATGATCAGCTGGAGCACGTGCGGGTGCCGCATGAGCAGCGTGTTCCCGGTGCCGGTGGTGTCGTAGTAGTGCTCGGGGCTGTCCTCCACGAGCCGGTAGTAGGCCTGGTTGTCGATCCCGCGGAACGACAGCGTCGGTCCGAGGTGGTTGCCCTCCGCGGTGTGGTTGTAGACGACGTCGAGGATCACCTCGATGCCGGCGGCGTGCAGCTCGCGGACCATCGCCTTGAACTCGAGCACCTGCTGGCCGCGCTGCCCGCTGGAGGAGTAGGCGTTGTGCGGGGCGAAGAAGCCGATCGTGTTGTAGCCCCAGTAGTTCGACAGGCCGCGCTCGACCAGGTGGTGGTCCTGGACGAACTGGTGCACCGGCATCAACTCGATCGCGGTCACGCCGATCCGGTGGAGGTGCTCGATGATCGCCGGGTGCCCGATGCCGGCGTACGTGCCGCGGATGCTGTCGGGCAGGTCGGGGTGGGTCATCGTGAGGCCGCGCACGTGCGCCTCGTAGATCACCGTCTGGTGGTACGGCGTGCGCGGGTGCCGGTCCTGCTGCCAGTCGAAGAACGGGTTGATGACCACCGACTTGGGGGCGTGCCGGCCGGAGTCGAGGGTGTTGACCCGGTTCGGCGCGGCGAACCGGTAGTCGAACAGGGACTCGGCCCAGTCGACCTGGCCCTCGACCGCCTTGGCGTAGGGGTCCAGCAGCAGCTTGGACGGGTTGCACCTGGTGCCCCGGGCCGGGTCCCGGGGGCCGTGCACCCGGAAGCCGTAGCGCTGGCCGGGGCCGACGCGCGGGAGGTAGCCGTGCCAGACGAAGCCGTCGGCCTCGGGCAGGTCGACCCGGTTCTCGGTCAGCCGACGACCGCCGGAGGTCGAGCTGTCGAACAGGCACAGCTCGACCCGGTCGGCGACCTCCGAGAAGAGCGCAAAGTTGGTCCCGGCCCCGTCGAAGGTCGCGCCGAGCGGGTACGCCGTTCCCGGCCAGATCTCCATGCGGGCGATTGTCCCTGACCGTCTCAGCCGAACCTCAGGCGGGCATCCCCGGGGTCGGGAAGCCGCGGGTGAAGTCCCGGACCTCGGCGCCGACCTTCTCGACCGCCGCCTCGTCACCGGCCGACTCGGCGGCGACGACGGCGTCGATCCAGCCGGCGATCCGGTCCATGTGAGCGGGGGTCATGCCGCGGGAGGTGACCGCGGCGGTGCCGATCCGGATGCCGGAGGGGTCGAACGGCTTGCGCGGGTCGAAGGGCACCGTGTTGTAGTTCAGCTCGATGCTGGCCCGGTCCAGCGCCTTCGCGGCCGGCTTGCCCGCGACCGCCTTGTTGGTGAGGTCGACGAGCAGCAGGTGGTTGTCGGTGCCGCCGGAGACGAGGTCGAAGCCGCGTGCGGCGAGGCCCTCGCCGAGCGCCTTGGCGTTCGCCACGATCGCGTGCGCGTAGGTGCTGAACTCCTTGGTCGACGCCTCCTTGAGGGCGACGGCGATGGCGGCGGTCGTGTGGTTGTGCGGACCGCCCTGCAGGCCGGGGAAGACGGCCTTGTCCAGCGCCTTGGCGTGCTCCTCGGTGCTCATGATCATGGCGCCGCGCGGGCCGCGCAGGGTCTTGTGGGTGGTCGTGGTGATGACGTCGGCGTGCCCGACCGGGCTCGGGTGCGCGCCGCCGGCCACCAGCCCGGCGATGTGGGCGATATCGGCCACCAGCACGGCGCCGACCTCGCGGGCGATCTCGGCGAACGCCGGGAAGTCGATGGTCCGCGGGATCGCGGTGCCGCCGCAGAAGATCACCTTCGGGCGCTCGGCGAGAGCCAGCTCGCGAACGTCGTCCATGTCGACCCGGCCGGTCTCCTTGCGCACGCCGTACTGCACCGAGCGGAACCACTTGCCGGTGGCCGACACGCTCCAGCCGTGGGTGAGGTGGCCGCCGGCGGGCAGCGCCATGCCCATGACGGTCTCGCCAGGGGACAGGAAGGCGAGGTAGACGGCCAGGTTCGCGGGCGAGCCGGAGTAGGGCTGCACGTTGGCGTGCTCGACGCCGAACAGCGCCTTGGCCCGCTCGATCGCCAGCGTCTCGACCTGGTCGATCACCTGCTGGCCCTCGTAGTAGCGCTTGCCCGGGTAGCCCTCGGAGTACTTGTTCGTCAGCATCGTCCCGGTCGCCTCGAGCACCGCGGCGGAGACGTAGTTCTCCGATGCGATCAGGCGCACCGAGTCGCGCTGGCGCTCCGACTCGGCCGCGACGAGGTCGGCGACCTCGGGGTCGGCGTGGCGCAGGTCAGGGTCGCTGGTGGCGTGCTGGTGGTCGGTCACGGGACGAGCGTAGCCACCCTGGCGGCGCTCGTCCCGGCGCCACCGGGCCAGGTCGAAGGTGTGTTCCGGCCGCTGCCGCGGGGACAGGTACCAGGCCTTCTCGACCAGCGTGCTCAACAGCTGCCAGTCACCCCACCAGGTGCCGAACGTGGTCACCGGGCGGACGTCCAGGTGGGCGGGGTAGCGCCGGCCGGCCCGGTCCAGCGGCGGACCAGCCCGGGCGATCGTGGGCACACCCAAACAGAGCTCCAGATGGCATCCTGCGGCGCGCACCAGCGCCGCCACCGTCGCGAACCCCGGGGACGGTGTCTCGTCGGCCTCGATCCTCTGGATGGTTCTGGCCGGCACGCCCGCACATTCCGCGAGGTCAC
>JAVEDA010000105.1 GCA_030841195.1 Actinomycetota bacterium
TGCAGCAGGTAGCCGTCCTCGTCGCGGTCGACCAGGATGCCCCGGCTCTGCAGCTCCTCGATCGGCACCCGGACGTTGCCGATCCGAGCCCGCAGCTCGGGGTCCTCGTAGTACGAGTCCGGCGTCACCAGGAACTCGACGCCCTCGGCCCGCATCGCGTCGACGGTGCCCAGGATGTCGTTGGTCGCCAGCGCCAGGTGCTGAGCCCCGGGGCCCTGGTAGAACTCGAGGAACTCGTCGATCTGCGACTTCTTCTTCGCGATCGCCGGCTCGTTCAGGGGGAACTTCACCCGGTGGTTGCCGTTGGCGACCACCTTGGACATCAGCGCCGAGTAGTCGGTCGCGATGTCGTCACCGATGAACTCCGCCATGTTCACGAAGCCCATCACCTTGTTGTAGAAGCCGACCCACTCGTCCATGTGGCCGAGCTCGACGTTGCCGACCACGTGGTCCAGCGCCTGGAACAGCCGCTTCGGGGCACCCTCGCGCTTCACGAAGCCGGACGTGCGCGAGACGTAGCCCGGCAGGTAGACGCCGTCGTACCGAGACCGGTCGACCAGCGAGTGGACCGTGTCGCCGTAGGCCGCGATCGAGGCGATCCGCACCGTGCCGTGCTCGTCGGTGACGTCGGTGGGCTCCTGCACCACCCGGGCACCGGACGCGCGGGCGTGGTCGACGCAGCGGTCGACGTCGGGCACCTCGAGGGCGATGTCGGAGACGCCGTCACCGTGCGCGCGGTGGTGGTCGAGCAGCGGGCTCTCCGGCGCGACGCCGCCCTTGATGACGAAGCGGCACGAGCCGCTCTCGAGCACGAACGCCTTGTGGTCGCGGTTGCCGGTCTCCGGCCCGGAGTAGGCGACCAGCTCCATCCCGTAGGCCGAGGTGAAGTAGTGCGCGGTCTGGGTGGCGTTGCCGACCACGAAGACGACCGCGTCCCAGCCGGTCACCGGGAACGGGTCGGAGCTGGCGTCGTACTCCACCAGGCCGACGAGCTGGCGCAGCTGCTCGGGTGAGAGCTCGGCGGCCCGCTCGGCGTCGGTCAGGGCGGGGATGGCGGACGTGGCGGCATCGGTCGTCATGTCCAGGCACTCTGGTGCATCGGGGACAATGTGCGCAACATCTGCCACGATGGGTGTGCAGGTTGTCCAGTCCTACCGACGTACGCCGGGAGCAGGCACGCAGCATGACCATCGACGACCTGGACGCCCGCATCGTCGAGGTGTTCGCCGCCGAGCCGCGGGTCGGCGTGCTCGAGTGCTCGCGCCGCCTCGGGGTGGCCCGCGGCACCGTGCAGGCCCGGCTGGAAAGGATGACCCGGGACGGGGTGATCCGGGGCTGGGGGCCCGAGCTCGACCCGGCCGCGATGGGCTACGTGGTCACCGCGTTCGTCACCCTGGAGATCCGCCAGAACCAGCAGGACCTGGTCGCCGGCCGGGCCGCCCACGACGCGGTGGCCGACCAGCTCGGCGAGGTCCCCGAGGTGCTGGAGGCGCACACGACCACCGGCGCCGGCGACATGCTGGTGCGCATCGTGGCCCGCTCGAACTCCGACCTGCAGCGGGTCATCGACCGCCTGCTGGCCGCGGACGGCGTGGTCCGTGCGTCAACCGTGATCGCCCTCGACACCCAGATCAGCCCGCGCGTCCTGCCCCTCGTCAGGGCTGCCCTCGACTGACGCCTGTCCCGCGCGCCGAGGGGACAGATGGGTGCTACGTCGGGCAAAGTCTCTGGTCAACGCACCTCACGTCCGAGGCGCTAGACACCGAGGATCACCTCATGCGTCTCCGCCGTCACACCGCCGCGCGCGGTCTGTCCGCTATCGCCGTCGCCTGCGTGGCGGCCGTGCTCGCCCCGGCGACCGGTGCCGGTGCTGCCGAGGTCCCCCTGTCGGTCACCGACCAGGCGGTCGCGGACCGGCTGGCGACCCGGTCGCTGGCAGCAGCCCTCGGCAAGGACCTGGCCGGCGTCGTGACCGACGCCGCCACCGGGCAGGTCATCTGGGCGCACACCCCCGCCGAGGCGCAGATCCCCGCGTCCAACGCCAAGATCCTCACGGCGGTCAACGCGCTGGAGGCCTTCGGCCCGACCCACACCTTCACCACCAGCGTGATGACCGGCAGCACCGCTCGCCGGATCGTGCTGGTCGGCGGCGGCGACCCCTCCCTGTCCGCCCGCCAGCTCGGCGGCATGGCCCGCACGACCGCCGCGGCCTGGCTGGCCAAGGGCGTCACCCGGGTGCGCGTCGAGGTCGACGATTCCCTCTTCCCGGCGCCCACCTCGGCGATCGGCTGGAAGCGGTCGTACACGATCGAGGACGTCTCACCCGTGCGCGCTCTCGTCGTCGACCACCACCGGCGCTGGGACACCTCGCTGGACGCCGGCAAAGTCTTCGCCCGCAAGCTGGTGAAGTGGGGTCTGGACGTACGCCGGGTGGCCCGCGCCGTGCGGCCGGCGACCTCGACCGTGGTGACCGAGTCGCACGGCCTCGACCTGGCCACCCAGGTCGCGGCGATGCTGAAGACCAGCGACAACGACGTGGCCGAGGGCCTGCACCGGCTGGTCGCGCTGCAGACCGGATTCCCCGCCACCTGGGCCGGCGCCCAGGCTGCGCAGTCCGCGGCGCTGGCCCGGCTCGGGGTCCCGCTGGCCACCGGCCTGAACGACGGCAGCGGGCTGTCCCGGCAAGACCGACTGTCCCCCGCGGCCCTGGTCGCCGTGCTCGGGAAGGTCTTCGACGGGCAGCACCCGAACCTGATCGGGCTGCAGCAGGGGTCGTTCGCCGTCGCCGGGGTGAGCGGCACGCTGGCGCCGGACTACCTGCGCTACGTGACCAACCCGACACGGTGCGCAGCCGGGCTGATCCAGGCCAAGACCGGCTCGCTGAGCGGCGTGATCTCGCTGAGCGGGTTCGCCCGCGGGGCGGACGGCCGGGTGAAGCTGTTCTCGTTCCTGCTCAACCGGGTGCCCTCGACGCTCACGACCCGCCGGGCCGTGGACCGGCTGGCCGCGACCGTGACCGGCTGCTGGTAGCGGCTGCGGCGGGCGAAAAGCCTAGGATGTACCCCGCCACGGTGGGACGGTCCAGACGGCTGGCCGACCCGCCCCCCTGCCTGGCCCCGAAGGATGTCGTACATGGATCTCGACCTGTCGACGCGTCATGACCAGAACCGCGCCGTCGTCACCGTCAGCGGCGAGGTCGACCTCGAGACGGCACCGCAGCTGGGCGACCACGCCCTGGCCGCCCTGCAGGACGTCTCGCCGCACGTCGTGCTGGACCTCACCGGCGTCACCTTCATGGACTCCACCGGGCTGAAGGTGCTGCTCTCGATCCAGCGCCGGGCCGACCTGGCCGGCGGCTCGTTCGCCATGGCCGGCGTCGGGCGGACCGTCGCCAAGGTGCTCGCGCTGACCGGGCTGGACCAGACCTTCGCCATCTACGACACGCTGGCCGACGTGCCGCCACACCCGGCTGACGCCGTTCCACCGCTCAGCGGCGACGCAGCGCCCACGCCCTGATCAGGTCGATCCGCGCCTGCAGCTGCTCGGCGGTCGCCTGCGCGGCCAGCGGGCCACCACAGGCCTGACGCAGCTCGGTGTGCACCGCGCCGTGCGGGATCCCGGTCCGGTGGTGCCAGGCGGCCACCAGCCCGTTCAGCTCCTTGCGCAGCGCCGGCACCGCCCGGTGGGCCGCAGCCGACGCGGCCGTGGCTGCTGACTTCCGGCTGCGGGTCTCCCGGTGCGCGCTCTGCCGGGCCTGCAGCAGGGTGGCCACCTGGTCCGGCTCGAGCAGTCCCGGCAGGCCGAGGTAGTCGGCCTCCTCGTCGGACCCCACGGCCGCCTGCGTGCCGAACTCTCCTCCGTCGAACAGCACCCGGTCGAAGGTCGCCTCGGCCTCGAGCGCCTCGAACTCCAGCTCGTCGCCGGCCGGGCCGTCCTGGACCCGGTTGGCCGCCGCCAGCAGCGCATCCTCGGGCGCGAAGATGCCGTCGTCCTCGCCGGGGCTCCGGTCCAAGGCATGGTCGCGCTCGACCTCCATCTCGGCCGCGTGCTGCAGCAGCACCGGCACCGACGGCAGGAAGACCGAGGCCGTCTCACCGCGGCGCCGGGCCCGCACGAACCGGCCGACGGCCTGGGCGAAGTACAGAGGCGTCGCGGCCGAGGTCGCGTAGACGCCGACCGACAGGCGGGGCACGTCGACACCTTCGGAGACCATCCGCACGGCGACCATCCAGCGGTCCTTGCCGGCCGAGAACTCGGCGATCCGGGCGCTGGAGCCGGGCTCGTCGGAGAGCACGACCACGGGGGTGCGGCCGGTGATCCGGCGCAGCTGGGCCGCGTAGGCGCGGGCCGAGGCCTGGTCGGTGGCGATCACCAGCCCGGCCGCGTCCGGGACCCCCCGGCGCACCTCGGTCAGCCGGTGGTCGGCAGCGGCGAGCACCTGCGGGATCCAGTTGCCCTGGGCGTCCAGCGCGGTCCGCCACGCGGCCGCCGTCAGGTCCTTGGTCAGCGGCTCGCCGAGGGCGGCCGAGACCTCGTGGCCGGCCCGGGTCCGCCAGCGCATCTGGCCGGAGTAGGACAGGAAGATGACCGGCCGGACGACGCCGTCGGCCAGCGCCCGGCCGTAGCCGTAGGAGTAGTCGGCCGCCGACCGGCGTACGCCGTCAGGCCCGACCGCGTAGGACACGAACGGGATCGCGCTGGTGTCGGACCGGAACGGCGTCCCGGTGAGGGCGAGTCTGCGGGTGGCCGGGTCGAAGGCCTCCCGCACGGCATCACCCCAGGACAGGGCATCACCTCCATGGTGCACCTCGTCCAGGATCACCAGGGTGCGCCGGACCTCGGTCCGCCGCCGGTGCAGGAGGGGATGGGCCGCGACCTGGGCGTAGGTCACCGCGACCCCGGTGTAGTCGCCGCCCACCGCGCCCTGGGCGTTGCTGAACCGCGGGTCCAGGCTGATGCCGACCCGGCTCGCCGCGTCGGCCCACTGGTGCTTGAGGTGCTCGGTGGGCGCGACCACGGTGACGGCGTCGACCACCTGACGCTCGAGCAGCGCACTGGCCACCCGCAGGGCGAAGGTCGTCTTGCCGGCCCCGGGTGTCGCCACCGCGAGGAAGTCGCGGGCAGCGGCCCCGTCGCGGGCGAGGTAGGCGTCGACGGCCTCCTGCTGCCAGGCGCGCAGGGCGTCGGCGGTGCCCCACGGGGCGCGGAGGGGGAAGGCGGGCGAAAGGTGCGAGGCGGCGGTAGTACTCATCGGTCTGCCGAGGCTACGTCGTCCGCGCGGCGACATGCGGAAGGTCCCCGGGTACGCCGGCAAGACGCACCCCTGTGCTAGCGCGTGTCGGGGCGGACCCGGTGCGCGACGAGTGCCCCGGCGACGCACACCGTCGCCATTACCGCGTCGATGACGAGGTAGGGCGTGGCGCCGTGCGCTCGGTCGGTGGCCAGCGCCGCGAACACCGCACCGGCGGTGCCGATCATCACGATCGAGCCGAGCGCGTCGCTGACCTGCAGCGCCGAGGCGTTGACCCCCTGGTCGGCCACCGGCGACAGCTCGAGCACCAGCACGCTGAGCGAGGTGAGCCCCAGCCCCATGCCGAGGCCCGCCACGATCCAGCCGACGGCTGCTGTGGCGGCCGGCACCGCGTCGCTGGTGGCCACCGCGACCAGCCCGATGCCGGCGAGCACGGAGACGAAGCCGAGGGTCACCAGCACCGAACGCGGCGTCCGGAGCGCCGGCCGGCCCTGCAGCCAGGCGCCGAGGGACCAGGTCAGCGCGGCGCCGGTCAGCGAGGCACCGGCCAGCGTCGTAGGAAGCGACCGCTGCTCGACGAGCATCAGAGGGATGAACGTCTCGGTCCCGAAAAAGGCGCCGGCCAGCACACCCCGCAGGACCACGACCGTCGGCAGGCCGCGCCCGAGCCGGAAGGCGCCGGCCGGAAGCAGCCGCGGCACGCCGAACGCGAGCAGCGCTACCCCGGCCACGACCAGCACAACCGCTGGAGCCGGGTGCCCGCTGAGCAGCTGGCCGCCGAGCTGCAGCAGCCCGGCCCCGACAGCGGCCAGCACCGCCGCGCCCAGGCGGCTGCGCCGCGGCGTCGGGGTCTCCGCGGCCGGCCCGTCCAGCCCGGCCAGGTGCGGCCGCACCAGCAACGCGGCGCCCAGCAGCAGCGGCAGCACGCCGAGGAACACCCAGCGCCAGGACACGTGGTCGGCGAGCAGCCCGGCCACTGGCGGCCCGACCAGCGACGGCAGGATCCAGCCGCTGGAGATGGCCGAGAACACCCGCGGCCGCAGCCCGGCGGGGAAGGCGCGCGCCACGACGACGTACAGGGAGACGATGTTCAGCCCGGCGCCGAAGCCCTGCACCGCCCGCGCCACGACCAGCAGCCACATGCTGGTGGCGAGCCCCGCGACCAGCAGGCCGAGGGCGAACGACACCGCCGCGATCGTGAACGGGCGCACCGGGCCGCGCCGGTCCGACATGTCGCCCGCGACCACCATGCCGAGCAGGCTGGTCGTCAGGAACACCGAGAACGCGAGGCCGTAGCCGCGCAGCCCGTGCAGCTCGCGGGCGGCGACCGGCATCGCGGTGGCGACCGCGATCGCCTCGAAGGCGACCGCGACCACGATGCCGACGACACCCACGACCAGCGCGCGGTACTGCGGCGCGAACAGCCGGAGGTCGGCGTCGTCGGAGGTCACGGTGGTCAGTGTCACGGACGGGATCATGCACGGTGAACTCGACTTCAGGTCAAGCCGCGTACTACACCTGGGTCATGACCAGCCTCTCCGACGTGAGCGTGCCCTCCCGAGTCGCCGGCAACGACGAGGGCGTGGGCCTGGACGAGCTCGCCCTGGCGACGCGCAACCACGGCATGCCGCTCGAGCTGATGCGGCACGACCTCACCCCGCTCGGGGCCCACTACCTGCTGACCCACTTCGACATCCCGTACGTCGATCCGCGGACGTTCCGGCTCGAGCTGGGCGGTGCGGTGGACCACCCCGTCTCGCTCACCTTGGACGAGCTCCGGTCCCGGCCGACCGTCACGGTGCCGGTCACGCTCGAGTGCGCCGGCAACGGCCGGGCCAGGCTGCACCCGCGCCCGGTCAGCCAGCCGTGGCTGCACGAAGCCGTGGGGACGATGGCCTGGACGGGCACGCCCCTGGGGCCGCTGCTGCGTGAGGCCGGCGTCGCGCCGGACGGGATCGACGTCGTGTTCACCGGCGCCGACCATGGCATCGAGCGCGGCGAGGAGCAGGACTACGCGCGCTCGCTGCCGCTGCCGATGGCGCTGGGCGGCGACGTCCTGCTGGCTTGGGCCGGCAACGGCGCAGACCTGCCGCCGCAGCATGGCGCGCCGCTGCGGCTGGTGGTACCCGGCTGGTACGGCATGGCCTCGGTCAAGTGGCTCCGGCGGATCGAGGTGGTCCGGACCACGTTCGACGGCTACCAGATGCGCGCCTACCGCCTGCGGCAGAGCCCCGAGGAAGCCGGCGAGGCGCTGACCCGGATCGCGCCGAGAGCGCTCATCGCCCCGCCGGGCTTCCCCGACTTCATGTCCCGGACCCGGGTGCTGCGCATCGGCCCGCACGAGCTCGAGGGCCGGGCCTGGTCCGGCCACGGCCCGGTCACCGCCGTGGACGTGACCGTCGACGGCGGCGCCACCTGGGCGCCCGCGCGGCTGCACCCCCCGGTCGGGCCGTGGGCCTGGCGCCGCTGGACCCTCCCGTGGGACGTGCGCGAGCCCGGCCGGTACGTCGTCAGCGCGCGCGCCGAGGACGCCACCGGCCGGGCCCAGCCGCATCAGCTCACCGAGGCGCCGTGGAACCGCGGCGGCTTCGCCAACGGCGCCCTGCACCGCCTCGATGTCGTCGTGCCGGGCTGACGTAAGCGCGTCAGGCCCGGTAAGCCGTCCAGGAGTCGCCCATCCGCTGGGCCTGGCCCACCGTGAACTCGTCCATGCAGCTGTCCTGCGAGTAGTCCATGAAGTTGCTGATCGGGTCGACCAGCGCGTCCTTGGTGCAGGTGTCGCGGCCGACCGGGCAGTTGAACGCCGGCGACTGCTCCGGTGCCGTGTCGGCCACCTGGTCGCCGGTGGCCGAGCAGCCGTTCTGGAAGGTGTGGTAGAGCCCGAGCCAGTGCCCGACCTCGTGGGTGGCGGTGTCGCCCTCGCTGTAGATGTCGAGGTTCCCGCCCGGCATCGACTGGTCCAGGATGACAATGCCGTCGCTGGTCTGCTGGTCGTGGAAGTTCTGCGGGAAGGTCGCCCAGCCGAGCAGACCGGCGCCGATGTTGGCCGAGTAGATGTTCAGCGTGCCGGCGCCGCCCTGCCGCAGCGCGGCCTTGGCCTGACGCTCGGCGGTCGTGCTCGGCGTCATCGTGTACCAGGTCGGGTTGACGGTCCAGTCGATGCCGATCTGGCGGAACTGGAAGGCGGTGGCCGCCGCAGTCGGCGAGGTCTCACCGGCGTACGACTCGTTGAGAACGTCGGTCTGCGCGCCGATCATGCGGGTCCAGCGGCCCTTCTCCGCCTTGCTCAGGGCGTGGTCACTGATCACGTGGTAGACGGTGTCGATGGTGACCGAGCCGGTCGCCAGGGCAGCGCCGTGCGCCGGGCTGCCGAGCTTGCTGACCTGCTCCGCGGTGAGGGCGTTGGGGTCCACCCGGGTGCTGCCGGGCTTGACCCGGGCGGCCGCCGAGCCGCTGTCGTGGGTGACGCAGGTGGCCGAGGCGGCGGTGGTGGCCGCCGGCGCGGCCAGGCCGAGCGGGACGAGGGCGAGGGCGAGCACCGCGTAGGCAGGTGCGCGGCGGGTCAGTCGGCGCATGAGGAAGGTTCCTCCGTGAGTGGGCGAAGGGGACCGGCGCACCGTAACCTGAGAGCCCCGCCTGCGGAAGGGCCGAGTGGCGCTAACTCTCGTCGTCGCCGCCGGGCGGCATCGAGGCGAAGATCTCCTTGCAGGTGGGGCAGACCGGGAACCGGCCCGGGTCGCGGCCGGGGATCCACTTCTTGCCGCACAGGGCGGTGACCTTGTCGCCGGACAGGGCCGACTCGAGGATCTTCTCCTTCTTCACGTAGTGCGCGAAGCGCTCGTGGTCGCCGTCGCCGTGCGACGTGCGCGGGACGGCCTCGACCTCTCGCTCGAGCACGGTGCCGGTGCCGCCACCGGGCTCGTCGAGGCCGGGCTGCACGGGGCTGTCGGAGCTCATGACGACGATTCTAGGCAATCGCGGCCGGGGGCTCGCGCGGCTTCAGTTCAGGGACGGGTCGTCCAGGTAGGTCGACACCATCGCAAGGTCGCCGCCCTGGCGGCGCAGCACCTGGCGCCACAGGTCCTCGGGCGCGTCGCTGAAGGGGTCGCCGGCGTCGCCGCCAGCGCCGAAGCGCGCCTCGACGACGTACCAGGCGCCCTCGGCCAGCTCGTCCTCCAGCTGGCCCGCTCCCCACCCTGCGTAGCCGGCGAAGATCCGCAGCCGGGTGACCTCGGCGGCGAGCACCTCCGGGGGCACGTCGAGGTCGACCAGGCCGAGCCGCCCCACGACCCGGCGCCAGCCGAGCGGCTCGTCCTCTCCTTCGCCCGGCACCAGCGCCAGCCCGAGCGCCGAGTCCAGGGCGACCGGGCCGCCCTGGAAGAGCACACCCGGCTCGGTGGCGAGTGGCTGCCAGACCGGCAGCACCTCGGCCACGTCGACGGGGGTCGGCCGGTTGATCACGATCCCGAGGGCGCCGTCCTCGTCGTGGTCGAGGACGAGCACCACGGAGCGCTCGAAGTTCGAGTCACCCAGCGCCGGTGTCGCCACGAGCAGGCGCCCGGTCAGGGTCGCCATCGCGTCCGGATCGGTCACTCCCCCATGATGCACGCGCCCACCACCATCCGGCGAGCACGCCGACAATGTCCGCGACCGCGTCGAACGGGTCGCCGCTGCGGTGCGGGAGCAGCGCGTGCTGCAGAACCTCGCTCAGGACGGCATGCCCGGCCAGCAGCGGCAGCCACCATCGCGCCGGGAGACCGGCCCGCAGCCCGGCCCAGGCGACCGAGGCGAAGGTGGCCACATGCACGACCTTGTCCAGCCCGGCGACGCCGCCGAAGTCGCCGGGACCGGGCGCCCGCGGCCAGTACAGCAGCGCGAGATTGATGGCCACCGTGGCCGCAAGGACCAGCCAACGCCACGACCAGTGGCCAGGTCTCGCCCCCGTCACGCCGACGCGGCCGCCAGGTCAGGGGCGGCCGAGCTGCCGGTGTCGCGGACCGCCTTGCTGACGGCTGCCGCCACCGCGCTGGCGACGTCGGGGTGGAAGACGCTGGGCACGATGTACGCCGCGTTGAGCTCGTCCGGCGTGACGACGTCGGCGAGCGCGCGGGCAGCCGCGATCAGCATGCCGATCGAGATCGAGTGGCTGGCCGCGTCGAGCAGACCGCGGAAGACGCCCGGGAAGGCCAGCACGTTGTTGATCTGGTTGGGCGCGTCGCTGCGCCCGCTTGCGACGACAGCGGCGTGCTCGGACGCCGCCAACGGGTCGACCTCAGGCACCGGGTTGGCCAGGGCGAAGACGATGCTGCCCTCGGCCATGGTGGCGATGTCGTCGCCGGTCAGGATGTTCGGAGCCGACACGCCGATGAAGACGTCGGCCCCCGCTAGCACGTCGCGCAGAGCGCCGGTGCGCCCCTCGGCGTTGGTGCGCTCGGCGACCTGGACCAGCTCGGCGGCCAGGTCCTCGCGGCCGCCGTGGATCACCCCGTCCTTGTCGCCGACGACCACGTGCTGAGCCCCGGCCTCGAGCAGCACCGTCAGGATGGCCATCCCCGCCGCGCCGGCACCGGAGAGCACGATCCGCACGTCCGGGAGCGTCTTGCCGACGACCTTCAGCGCGTTGATCAGGGCCGCGAGCACCACGATGGCGGTGCCGTGCTGGTCGTCGTGGAAGACCGGGATGTCCAGGCTGTCCCGCAGCCGGCGCTCGATCTCGAAGCACCGCGGCGCCGAGATGTCCTCCAGGTTGATCCCGGCGAAGACGGGAGCGATCAGCTCGACCGTCCGCACGATCTCGTCCACGTCCTGGGTGTCCAGGCAGATGGGGAACGCGTCGATCCCCGCGAACCGCTTGAACAGCGCCGCCTTGCCCTCCATCACCGGCAGCGCGGGGATCGCACCGAGGTTCCCGAGCCCCAGCACGGCTGAGCCGTCGGTCACGACCGCGACGGTGTTCCGCTTGATCGTCAGCCGCCGGGCGTCGCTGGGGTTCTCGGCCAGGGCCAGGCAGACCCTGGCGACCCCGGGCGTGTAGATCATCGACAGGTCGTCCCGGTTGCGGATCGGCACCTTCGGCTGGATCTCGATCTTGCCACCGAGGTGCATGAGGAAGGTCCGGTCGGAGACCTTGCCGATGGTCACGCCGTCGACCCGGGCCAGCGCCTCGGTCAGTCGCTGCGCGTGCTCGGTGTCGCTGGCGGCGCAGGTCACGTCGATGCGCAGCCGTTCGTGCCCGGAGGCGGTGACGTCGAGCGCCGTCACGATCCCGCCGGCCTCCTCGACGGCGTGGGTCAGCTGGCTGACCGCGTTGCCCCGGGCCGGGACGTCCAGCCGGATGGTGATCGAGTACGAGATGCTGGGGACGCTCGCCATGCGACCGATCGTCGCAGATCTCCCGTGAGGCCCGTCACCTCGCCCGCCTGAGCCGGTCAAGCCGCCTGTTCCCGGAACCGATACTCAAGTGCACGAAGCAGGTTTCGTCGTTCCTCGACGGGACACAACAGCGGCGGGAAGGTGACAGACGATGATGTTCCTAGCGCTGCTCGTACCGTTCGGCCTGCTGGCCGTCCTCCTCGGGATGGACCGCCTCGAGCGCTGGACCGTGAACGACCGCGACGAGAACTGAGTCCCGCCCTCAGCGGCGCGGCAGCCGCACGACCGTCACGAAGAAGTCGTCGATCTGCCGGACCACCTCGATGAACCGCTGGAAGTCGACCGGCTTCGTCACGTAGGCGTTGGCGTGCAGCGAGTAGCTGCGCAGGACGTCGTCCTCGTTCTCTGATGTCGTCAGCACCACGACCGGGATGCTCGCGAGCTCCGGGTCAGACTTGATGGCCTCCAGGACCTGGCGGCCGTCCATCCGCGGCAGGTTGAGGTCCAGCAGGACGAGATCGGGTCGTGGCCGACCGGCGTACTCCCCCTCTTGACGCAGGAACGCCATCGCCTCGGAACCGTCGCTGACCACGTGCAGCTCGTTGTGCAGCTTGTAGTCCTGGAACGCCTCCCGCGTCATCATGACGTCGCCCGGGTCGTCCTCCACAAGCAGGACCTCGATCTGGCGCTCACCCTCGAACTGCGTCACTGCTCGTCCTCGTCTCTGTCTCGGCTGCGCCGGCTCCGGCCGGGTGGTTGCTGTCAGTGCTGCCGGTGCTGGTGGCCTGGCGCTCCAGCAGGGTCCAGCGGAAGACGGCCCCGGGCACCTCGCGCGCCTCCGTGTCCAGCCAGAGCCGGCCGCCGTGGTACTCCACGATCTTCTTGCACATCGCCAGGCCGATGCCGGTGCCACCGTAGGCATCCCGGCCGTGCAACCGCTGGAAGATCACGAAGATCTTGTCCTCGTACTGCTCCTCGATGCCGATGCCGTTGTCGCGGCAGGAGAACTCCCAGACGTTCGGGTCCCCGGCCGAACGAGTGGCGCCGATGTGCACCCGCGGCGGGTCCTCGCCCCGGAACTTCACGCCGTTGGCGATCAGGTTCTGCAGCAGCTGGACCAGCAGGCTGTGGTCGCCTTCGATCGTGGGCAGCGGGTCATGCGTCACCACCGCGTCGGCATCGACGATCATCAGCTCGAGCTGCCGCTCGGCCTGCGCCAGCACGCCTTCCAGGTCAACCGGCGCGAAGACGTTGCCCGACCGCCCTACTCGAGAGAACGCGAGCAGGTCGTTGATGAGCTGCTGCATCCGCTTGGCACCGTCCACGGCGAACTCGATGTACTGCTCGCCCCGCTCGTCCAGTTGCCCCTTGTACCGGTGCTCGATCAGCTGGCAGAAGCTGGCCACCTTGCGCAGCGGCTCCTGCAGGTCGTGCGACGCGACGTAGGCGAACTGCTCGAGCTCGGTGTTGGACCGGCGGAGGTCCTCAGCCTGCTCCTCCACCAGCTGGCGCGCCTCGAGTGCCTCCCGGCGCGAGGCTTCCGCGAGGGCGTACTCGTGCAGGATCCGCGACCGCATGCCGTCGATCTGGTCCGCGAGCACGGCGATCTCAGCCGGGGCACCGACGGTGACCGACACCTTGCGGCTCAGGTCGCCGGCCTCGACCCGGTCGACCTCCGCGCCGAGCTGCTCAAGGGGCTGGGTGACCCAGCGCCGGAGCGCGACCCAGGTGAGCCAGGCCGACACGAGGAGCAGCAGCAGGCCGGCCGCCAGCGTCCCGAACAGCAGCGCGACGTCCCGCTTGAGCTCGTCGACCCGGGCGCGCCGCTGGGTCACGATCTCGGCGCGGTAGTCCGAGACCGCCGCGCGAACCGCGTCGAAGGACGCCTTGCCCCGGGCGAGATCCGCATCGTCCAGCCGGCCACCGGCCGTCACCTTCGCGATGCCCGGGTCGGCCACCTCCCGGTGCCAGGACCGGATCGCCTGTTCCATGCCGATTCGGCTCCTGGTCAGGACCGGGTAGTCGGTCTCGGCCTCCCGCAGCCTCGGCCGCGCGCTCGCAAGCGCCGCACGACCCTCCTGGTAGGGCGTGAGGTAGTCCTCCTTGGCGGTGAGGGCGAAGCCCCGGAACCCGGTCTCCTGGTCGAGCAGGGCCGCGTTCACGTCCGAGGCCGCCTCGTAGGTCGTGAACAGCCGGTCGACCACGGCCGACTGGGCGTCGTACAGCCGCACCGACAGGACCACCGCCCCGACCACCAGGACCGTGATCAGGGCCGCCAGCGCCACGAAGGTCAGCACCAGCCGGCGCCGGAGGGTGCTACCGCTCACTCCCGGTCCGCCCAGGTGAGGAGCACAGCCGCGACATCGTCGGTGAGCTCGCCGCCGTTGCGCCGGCGGACCTCGATCAGCAGCTCGTCCAGCAGCAGGTCGTGGTCCAGCCCGCGCTGCAGCAGCTCGGCCAGCATCTGGTACAGCGCCAGCTCCCCGAGACGTCGGCCGCCGGGGTGGCCGTCGAAGCCCTCGATCAGGCCGTCGGTGAAAAGCAGCAGCGAGGTGTCCATCGCGACCGGGCGGTCGACCGGCGTCCAGGTGTGACCATCCAGGACGCCGAGCGCCACACCGGGTTCCCCGACCGGCGCGGGCACAACCGTCGTCCCCTCGAGGAACACCGGCAGCGGATGTCCGGCTCGCCACAAGCGCAGCATCCGGTCGGCCCGGTCCAGCCGCACCATGGCGACGGTCGCGAAGACCTCGTCGGTGGAGCGCTCGCTGACCAGGACGGCGTCCATGGCTCCGAAGATGGCGTCCGGGTCGGCTCCGGACAGGATGAGCGTGCGCCACGCGATCCGCAGACACACCCCGAGCGCCGCCTCGTCCGGACCGTGCCCGGCGACGTCGCCGATCAGCGCGAAGACAGCTCCGTCGTCGCACTCGACCACGTCGTAGAAGTCCCCGCCCAGCACCGACTGGTGCCGACCCGGCCGGTACCGCGGGACCACCCGGAACCAGTTGTTGCGCAGCAACGGCTGGGGCAGCAGGCCGCGCTCCAGCCGGGCGTTCTCGGCTGCCCTCGCCTCGCTGGCGTAGAGGCGACGGACCGACTCGTCGGCGCGCTTGCGCTCGACGGCGTAGCGGATCGCCCGGGTCAGCAGCTGCCCGTCGATGCTGCCCTTGACCAGGTAGTCCTGCGCGCCGACGGCCACGGCCTCGGTGCCGCGGTGCTCGTCGGCGAGACCGGTGAGCACCAGCACGGCGATGTTCGGCGACAGCTCGAGCACGCTTCGCAGACCGTCCAGCCCGGTCGCGTCCGGCAGACCGAGGTCGAGCAGCACGCAGTCGACGTCCGCGCCGATCGCGCCGCTCGCCTCCGCGAGATTGCGGACTCGTACCAGGTCGATGTCCGATCCCGCGTCCAGCAGCAGCTCGCGGACCAGGAAGGCGTCACCTTCGTCGTCCTCGACCAGCAGCACCCGCATGGGCAGCGTGCCTGGCCTCGCCGTCACCGCGTCCTCAGCCGCGACCACGCCGGGGGGATCAGAGATCACCGGGTGCCCCCTCGGCCAGCAGCGAGTCGGCGAACGACTCCCACGCCGCGGCCGACGGCTCGCCCACCTCGAACCACACGACCTTTCCCTTGCCGGAGGCCGCCGGATCGACGCCCCAGCGCTGCGCCAGCTGGTCGACCAGCCGCAGGCCGCGGCCGGTCGCCGACTCGACCGCGAAGTTGTGCACGCGCGGCGGCATCGGCGACGTGTCGGACACCGACACGTAGGCGCTGGCGCCGCGGTCCTCGACGACGAGGAGCACGTCGCTGCGGCCGTGCAGCACGGCGTTGGTCACGACCTCGGAGACGAGCAGGGCGGCGGTCTCGGTGTCGCAGCTGCTGTTGCGGAGCTGGTCCCGGGCGAATCTCCGGGCCACCGGCACGCTCTCCGCGGCCGGTGGCAGCCTCAGCTCACCCATGGGACGCCCGGCGCGGACGGCATGACACCATGCGCGACCGGGTCCGGGATCTCACGCGGCACAGGCTATCCCGTCAGGCGCCCGCAGACGGTCAGCGCGACCGTCCTTCGTCTCGGGCCTTCTTCGCTGCCGCGATCCGGGCCCGCCGCTCGTCGCGGTCGAGCTGGGCGGCCTCGTCCGGGGTGGGCGCGGTGCCGCCGAGCCGGGCCGGCTGCCACCAGGTGTCGTCCGGACCGGCCGGGCGGTCGGGATAGGTCTCCTGCGCCTCGTGCAGCAGGGCCTCCATCCGGCCGCGGAGCTCGTCGGTGGCGGCGTTGACGTCGGCAGCAGCGGGGACCGGCACGGGCTCGCCGACCCATACCGAGATCGCCACCTTGGTCCGACCCAGGCGCTTCGGGTGGCCCTTGGTCCAGACCCGTTGCGAACCCCAGATGATGGTCGGGAGAAGCGGGACGCCGGCCTCGCAGGCCATCCGGGCCGCGCCGGCCTTGAACTCCTTGAGCTCGAAGGACCGGCTGATGGTGGCCTCCGGGAACACCCCGACGATCTCGCCGGCACGCAATGCCTCGACCGCGGTGCGGTAGGACCCGGCACCAGCCTCGCGGTCGACGGGGATGTGGTGCATGCCGCGCATCAGCGGGCCGCTCACCTTGTGGGTGAAGACCTCCTGCTTGGCCATGAACCGCACCAGCCTGCGGGCCGGGCGGGCCGCGAAGCCGGCGTACGTGAAGTCCAGGTAGCCGACGTGGTTGATGACCATGACGGCACCACCTTGGCGCGGCACGTTCTCGGTGCCACGCAGGTCGAAGCGCAGCCCCTCGGCCCGGAAGACGACCCGGGCGAGGTTGATGATGGTGGGGTAGACGAGCTCGGCCATGGTCAGTGCGCGACCTGGAGTGCGTCCAGCAGCTGGGCCACCGCGTCGGCGACCTCGCCGGCGCCGTTCACCGTGACGTCCGGGTGCTCCGGCGGCTCGTAGCCCTGGCCCACGCCGGTCATGTTGGGCAACGTGCCGGCCTTGGCCTTGGCATAAAGGCCCTTGGGGTCGCGCTCGACGACCACGTCCGCCGGGGTGTCCACCCAGACCTCGAGGAAGTCGCCATCGGCGAAGAGTCCCTTGGCCGCGCGCCGGTCGCCACGGAACGGCGACACCAGGGACACGATCACGATCAGGCCGGCGTCGGCCATCAGCTTGGCAGTCTCGGCCACCCGGCGGACGTTCTCGGCGCGGTCCTCGGGGGTGAAGCCGAGGTCCTTGTTGAGGCCGGTGCGCACACCGTCGCCGTCCAGCACGTAGGTGTGCAGGCCCATGCCGTGCAGAGTGCCCTCGAGGGCGTCGGCGATGGTCGACTTGCCGGCCCCCGGCAAGCCGGTCAGCCAGAGCACCCGGGGACGCTGGTTCTTCAACGTCGCCCGGGCCTCTCGGTCGACCGTGAAGGTGTGCGGCACCACGTTGTGCGCGCGGCGCAGGGCGTGCCGCACCAGGCCGGCCGCCACGGTGTCCCGGCTGACTCGCTCGACCAGCAGGAAGCCGCCGGTGTCCCTGCTGAGCTGGTAGGGGTCGAGCGGCACCGGGGTGTCGGTGGAGATCTCGACCAGGCCGATGTCGTTCATCTTCAGGGTCCGGGCGGCCATCTCCTCGCCGGAGACGACGTCACGCCGGTTGCGGATCGCCGTCACCACGGCGGGCACGGCGAGCGAGCCGGCGAGCAGCAAGTAGGACCGGCCGTGGCGCAGCTCTTCTTCGCCGGTCCAGACCAGGTCGGCCGCGAACGCAGTTGCCGGTCGCGGGTACTGGTCTTCCGCGAGCCCCTCGGCCGGAGCGACGATGAGGTCGCCGCGGGTCACGTCCGTCTCGGTCTCCAGGGTCAGCACGACCGCGTCGTCGGAGGTGGCCTCCTTGACGTCCTGGCCTCCGACGAGCACCCGCTCGACCGTGGTCGTCGCGCCCTTCGCGTTGACCACGACCTTGTCGCCCGGGTGGACCGAGCCGGCGACCACCGTGCCGGCGTACCCGCGGAAGTTGTCGGCCCGCACGATGTACTGCACCGGCAGCCGGAACGGGATGGCGTCATGGTCCTCGGCGCGGGCCGGCAGCCACTGCATCAGCGACTCGAGCACGGTCGGCCCGTGGTACCAGGGCATCTGGGTCGAGCGCTCGATCACGTTGTCGCCGGTGAGCGCGCTCACGGGCACCACGACGACGTCCTCGAGGTCGAACCGGGCCGCGGCCGACCGGACGCCGCCGGCGAAGTCCTCGAACGCCACGTGCTTGAAGTCCACCGCGTCCATCTTGTTGATGGCCACGATGACGGTGCGGACGCCCATCAGTGCGCACACCGTGAGGTGACGGTGCGTCTGCGGACGGATGCCGCGGGTGGCGTCGACCAGCAGGATCGCGATGTCCGCCGTGGAGGCGGCCACCGCCATGTTGCGGGTGTACTGCTCGTGTCCGGGGGCGTCGGCGATGATCGCCCGGCGGCCGGAGGGCAGGTAGAGGTGGCGGTAGGCGACGTCGATGGTGATGCCCTGCTCGTGCTCGGCCTCCAGGCCGTCGGTGAGCATCGAGTAGTCGACCTCGCCCTGCGGGATCGTCGAGCCGCTGCGGCGGGTGTTGCGGGCGTAGTCGAGGATGTCATCAGGAACGCTCTCGGTCTCCGCGAGCAGCCGGCCGATCAGGGTCGACTTGCCGTCGTCGACCGAGCCGCACGCGACGACCCGGACGATGGGGTGCTCGACCAGCGCGGTGTCGGCTGTCTTCGTCGTCGCCATCAGAAGTACCCCTCGGTCTTCTTGCTCTCCATCGAGCCGCCGCCCTCACCGTCGATCAGCCGGCCGGACCGCTCGGACCGCCGGTCGACCAGCATCTCGGCGAGCAGGTCGTCCATCGTGTCGGCGGTGGACTCCACCGCGGCGGTGAGCGGGTAGCAGCCGAGGGTGCGGAACCGGACGTTGCGCATCTCCGGCTTCTCGC
Organism: Actinomycetota bacterium; assembly: GCA_030841195.1. GTDB lineage: Bacteria > Actinomycetota > Actinomycetes > JACCUZ01 > JACCUZ01 > JAVEDA01. The sequence goes on from JAVEDA010000105.1 coordinate 18,560, forward strand.
CGTCCTTCAACGGGTACCGGTCGTCATCGATCATGATCAGCTGGCCGTCGCGCTCGACGACAGGCCGCTCCTTCGCGAAGTACAGCGGCACGACCTCGAGGTTCTCGCGCTGGATGTATCGCCACACGTCGAGCTCGGTCCAGTTCGACATCGGGAAGACCCGCATCGTCTGGCCTTCGGAGAGCTGGGTGTTGGCGGTCCGCCAGAACTCCGGGCGCTGCTTGCGCGGCTCCCAGCGGTGGCCGGGCTCGCGCAACGAGAACACGCGCTCCTTGGCCCGGGACCGCTCCTCGTCGCGGCGGGCGCCGCCGAAGGCGGCGTCGTACCCGCCCTCGTCCAGCGCCTCACGCAGCGCGACGGTCTTCATGATCCGGGTGTACTCGTGGGTGCCGTGGGTGAAGGGCGTGACGCCCTCCTTCACGCCCTCCTGGTTGGTGTGCACGAGGAGGTCGACGCCGAGCTCGCGGGCCGTGCGGTCGCGGAACTCGATCATCTCCCGGAACTTCCAGGTGGTGTCGATGTGCAGGATCGGGAACGGCACCTTGCCCGGCGCGAACGCCTTGACGGCGAGGTGCAGCAGGACCGTGGAGTCCTTGCCGATGCTGTAGAGCATCACCGGCCGCCGGAATGCACCGGCGGTCTCCCGGAAGATGTGGATTGCCTCGGCCTCGAGCGCGTCCAGGACGGCGTCGGGAGCGACTGCGGCCTCCACGGACGTCTGGCTGGCGGGCGACATGCGTGGGTGACCTCTCAGACCTCGGAACGCCCACCGGGTGGCACGGGGGCGGGGCAGCCATTCTGCCCGGCTGCGCCCGACGTACCCAATCCGGGCCGCGGCCACGCCTGCGCGACCCGCCGCGGGTGGCAGCGGGGCGGTCGGCTGTGCCACCCTGATCGGCGCTTTGCCGTATTTGTCCCCTGCAGTCTGGTGGGTGCCCTCCTGTGGTCATGCAGTGCCCCGTCGACGCCGCGCAGCGTCCCACGCTGTGGCGCTCGGTCGACCCCGACGAGGCCGAGGACTTCGTGCGGACCGTGCACGACGAGCTGCCCGAGCTCGGTCCCGCCGATGGCCGGATCAACGACGTACGCGCCGAGATCGAGCGCACCGGCAGCTACGTGCACACCGCGACCGAGCTGACCCACGGCGCCCGGCTGGCCTGGCGCAACGCCAGCCGGTGCATCGGGCGGCTGTACTGGCGCAGCCTGGTGGTGCGTGACCGCCGGGACGTGACCGACGCAGCCGGCATCGCCGCGGAGTGCATCGAGCACCTGCGGACTGCCACCAACGGTGGCCGGATCCGACCGGTCGTCACGGTCTTCCCGCCGGCCGCCCCGGACGGGAGCGGGCCGCGGATCCTGGGCGACCAGCTGGTGCGGTACGCCGGGTACGCCTTCGCGAAGGACGTGGTGGTGGGCGACCCCTCACAGGTCGAGGCGACCGAGCGAGCCCGGGCGCTGGGCTGGCCGGGCGGGCCGGGGACCCCGTTCGACGTGCTGCCTCTGGTCGTGCAGGCCGCCGGCGGCCGGCCGGAGCTGTTCGAGCTGCCGGCCGACGCCGTGCTCGAGGTGCCGCTCAGCCACCCGGACCTGCTGTGGTTCGCCAAGCTCGGCCTGTGGTGGCACGCGGTGCCGGCCATCGCCCGGATGCCGCTGGAGATCGGCGGCCTCGTCTACACCGCGGCGCCGTTCAGCGGGTGGTACCTCGGGACCGAGATCGGCGCCCGCAACCTGGCGGACACAGACCGCTACGACCTGCTGCCGGTCGTGGCCGAGCGGATGGGGCTGGACACGACCTCGGACCGGACGATGTGGAAGGACCGGGCGCTGGTCGAGCTCAACGTGGCGGTGCTGCACTCGTTCGACCGGGCCGGGGTGACCCTCGCCGACCACCACAGCGAGTCCGAGCGCTTCCTCACCCACCTGGCGCGCGAGGAGGCGGCCGGCCGGACCTGCCCGGCCGACTGGTCCTGGATCGTGCCGCCGGTCTCCGGCGGCGTGACCCCGGTGTTCCACCGCTACTACGACGACGCGGCGCTGACCCCGCGGTTCCGCTCCGCCTCCGAGGCGTCGACCACGTAAAGCACGCGGGCGGACACTTCACTGCGCGTGCATGCGTGCTGAGGCGTCCCCAGGCGTGCTTTACGTGGTCGAATCGGGCTCCCGTACGCCGGGGGGCGGGCGGCGCGACCGCGGCGAGCGGGTTGTCGGGCCAGGCGGCGTTTCGCTGCCGGCCGAGAAAGTTCACCGAAATTGGCTGGAGCGGGAATGACCGCCGCGGCTAGCGTCTTGTCAGTCCTCAGTACGAAACCGTTTCGTTTCCTGCGTGTGAACTCACGGGAGCAACCCCCATGGTCCAGTCCGGCCGTGACGTCGCCATCTGCGACGCGACGCTCGCCCTCCTGCTGGAGGTCGGCTACGACCGGATGAGCATGGACGCGATCGCGGCCCGGGCGCACGCGAGCAAGGCCACGATCTACCGCCGCTGGCCGGGCAAGCAGGAACTCGTGCTCGACGCGGTGAAAGCCCGCGGGGTCGGCCTCACAGTGGCCGAGGACACCGGCTCGCTCCGCGGCGACCTGGTGGCGACCTACCGCTCGGCCGTGCACGGCTCGGCCGCGGACGACGCCGACCTGATCGCCGGCGTCCTGCGGGCCATGCGCACAGCTCCCGAGCTCGCCGACTGCGTGCGCAGCCAGGTCATCGAGAGCAAGTGCGACGTGAGCCGCGTCATCGTGGCCCGCGCCGTCGCCCGCGGCGAGCTGCCCGCCGAGACCGACCCCCTGATCCTGCACGAGGTGGCCAGCGCTCTCTGGTTCCACCGCGTGCTCGTTGTCGGTGGCCCCGTGGACGATGCCTTCATCGCCCACGTCGTCGACGACGTCCTCATGCCGTTGCTGGACCGAAGCAGTCGGTCCGCAGAGCTCCAGGAGACACAGTGACCGAACCCCTCACCCCTGCCGGCGAGGCCCTCGCCGAGGAGGAGAACACCAACACACTCGAGGCGGACCCCAAGCGCTGGCTGGCCCTTGCCGTGCTCGCGGCCGCTCAGTTGATGATCGTCCTCGACGCGTCGATCGTGAACATCGCGCTGCCCTCTGCCCAGCTAGACCTGGACATCAGCAACGCCAACCGGCAGTGGATGGTCACGGCGTACACGCTGGCCTTCGGCAGCCTGCTGCTGCTGGGCGGCCGGATCGCCGACTACACCGGGCGCAAGCGCACCTTCATCATCGGCCTGCTCGGCTTCGCCGGCGCCTCGGCACTGGGTGGCCTCGCACCCAACCAGGAGCTGCTGTTCGCCGCGCGCGCCCTCCAGGGCGGGTTCGCCGCGCTGATGGCACCCGCTGCGCTATCCATCGTCACGGTGACGTTCACCGACCCGAAGGAGCGAGCCAAGGCGTTCGGCGTCTTCGGCGCGCTGGCCGGCGGCGGTGCCGCGATCGGCCTGATCGTCGGCGGCGTTCTCACCGAGTACGCCTCGTGGCGCTGGTGCCTGGGCGTGAACGTCCCGGTCGCGCTTCTCGTCGCCGGGTTCGCGTTCCCGCTCGTGCACGAGAGCAAGGCGCACGGCGACACTCGCTACGACGTGCCCGGCGTGCTGCTCGCGACGCTCGGCCTGTTCTCGCTCGTCTACGGCTTCACCGAGGCCGCCCGCGCCAAGCACCCGGAGATCCAGGGCGACACCTCTGTCCTGGGCTGGACGGCTCCCTCGACGCTCGCCTTCCTGGCGACAGCCGTCGTGCTGCTCGTCGGTT
>JAVEDA010000126.1 GCA_030841195.1 Actinomycetota bacterium
CGGTCGCGTAGCGACAGGTTCACCCGTCCGCCGGTCCGTTGGTCAGGCCAGCGGGTCGGCGTCCGCGACCAGGCCCTCGAGCACGGCGACCAGGGCGCCGACCAGCGGTGGCCGGGCCGCCACCACCAGCGCCTCGCCCGCCGGGCGACCGTGCAGCCCGGTGACCACCGCGCCCGCCTCGGCGGCGACCAGCCCGCCGGCCGCCAGGTCCCACGGCTTGAGCCCCTGCTCGTAGTAGCCGTCCACCCGGCCGGTGGCGAGGGCGCACAGGTCCAGCGACGCGGCCCCGGCCCGGCGCACGTCACGGACCTGCGGCAGCACCACCTGCAGCACCGCGGCCTGAGCGGCCCGGCGGCGCGGGTCGTAGCCGAAGCCGGTCGCGACCAGTGCCATCGCCAGCTCCGGCGGCTCGCCCAGCACGAGGCGACGGCCGTCCAGCCAGGCGCCCTCGCCGCGCAGCGCAGTCCAGACCTCGCCGCTGACCGGGTTGACGACGGCACCCGCCACGACGTCGTCGCCGACCCGGGCCGCCACGCTGACGGCGTACGACGGGAGCTCGTAGAGGTAGTTGACGGTGCCGTCGATCGGGTCGACGACCCAGGTGACGCCGCTGGTGCCGACGCGGGCAGCGCCCTCCTCGCCGAGGATGCCGTCGTCGGGGCGGGCGGTGGTGATCCGGTCGACCAGCAGCTGCTCGGCCCGCTGGTCCATCTCGGTGACGATGTCGGTGACCGAGGTCTTGGTGGTCGCGACCCCGAGGTCCCGGGGGCGCTCGTCGACGATCAGCCGGCCCGCCTCCCGGGCCATCTGCTCGGCCAGCGCGAGCAGCTCACGCGGGTCGACGGTCACGCCACGCCGCACAGGGCCGGCCGCTGCGGGTCGCGGGCGTTGGGACAGCACCCGGCGGGGCACACGTCGTGGCTCGCACCCAGCTCGCCCAGCGACCGGCGTACCGGCTCCTCGCCGCGGACGGCGGCAGCACGCTCCAGCACCAGCTCGCGCACCGCAGCGACGAACTGCGGGTCGGTGCCCACCGTGGCGGCCCGGGTGACCGGTAGCCCGACCCGCCGGGCGGTCGCGAGCGCCTCGGTGTCCAGGTCGTACTTGACCTCCATGTGGTCGGACACGAAACCGATGGGCACCAGCACGGCCGCCGGCACACCGTCGGCGACCAACCCTTCGAGGTGGTCGTTGGCGTCCGGCTCGAGCCACGGCTGGGTCGGCGGCCCGCTGCGGCTGCAGTAGACGAGGTCGAGCTCACGGTCGGTGTCGGTCGCCGCTGCGACGCCGGCCGTGACCAGCCGGGCCACGTCCCGGTGCTGGGCCGTGTAGGCATAGCCGTCGGGGCCGCTGCCCTCGTCCATGGCGGTCGGCACCGAGTGGGTCACGAAGACCAGGCGGGCACCGTCGCGCACCTCCGCGGGCAGTGCCGCCACCGCGGCCAGGGTGCTGGCCACCATCGCCTCGACGAAGCCCGGGTGGTTGAAGTAGTGCCGGATCCGGTCCACCTCGGGCGCCCGCTCGCCGAGCGGCGCGACTGCCGCCGCGAGGTCCTCCCGGTACTGGCGGCAGCCCGAGTAGGACGAGTAGGCCGACGTGAGCATCGCCAGCACCCGGCCGTGCCCGTCGGCCGCGATCCGGGCCATCTCCTGCGTCAGGTAGGGCGCCCAGTTGCGGTTGCCCCAGTAGACCGGCAGGTCCAGGCCGTGGGCCGCGAAGTCCGCCTCGATCGCGGCGACCAGCGCCCGGTTCTGCGCGTTGATCGGGCTGATGCCGCCGAAGCCGAGGTAGTGCTCGGCCACCTCCAGCAGCCGTTCGGGCGGGATCCCGCGACCCCGCGTGACGTTCTCCAGGAACGGCAGCACGTCGTCCGGCCCTTCCGGCCCGCCGAAGGACACCAGCAGGAACGCGTCGTAGGGCGAGGTGCTCACATGCAGATCTTCGCAAGCCCGTCCCGGCGAGCCGCCGTCGGCCCGGTCCCGTACGGTGCGGGCGTGCTGAGGCCCTACCGCGAGCTGCTCGCCACCCCGGGGGGCCTGCGGTTCTCCTCGGCGGCGTTCGTGGCCCGGATGCCGATCGCGATGATCGGGCTCGGTGTGGTGCTGCTCGTGGTCGCCGAGACCGGGCGGTACGGCCGGGCCGGCGCACTGTCCGCGACCTTCGCCTTCGTCAACGCCGGCGCGGCGCCGGCGATCGCCCGGCTGGTCGACCGGCTCGGGCAGCGCCGGGTCCTGCTCCGGGCGGTGCCGCTGCACCTGGTCGCGCTAGTCGCCTTCGTGGTGGTCGCCAGCCGGGACGCACCGACCTGGGCGCTGGTGGTGACGATCGTGGTGGCCGCGCTCGCGGCGCCGTCGATCGGCTCGCTGGTGCGGGCCCGGTGGGGCTACGTGCTCGGGGACGATCCGCGACTGGGCACCGCCTACGCGCTCGAGTCGGTGCTCGACGAGCTGATCTTCGTGCTCGGGCCGCTGATCGTCACGCTGCTCGCGACCCTGGTGGCGCCGCAGCTGGGGCTCCTCACGGCGGGCGTCCTGCTCGCGACCGGGACCGGGTTGCTGGTGAGCCACCGGGTCAGCGAGCCACCGCCGTCGCCGCACGCCGGCGACCACCCGTCGGCGCTGCGCAGCGAGGGCCAGCCGCCGCTGATGGCCGGGATGGTCTTCGTCGGCGGCGTGTTCGGGGCGGTCGAGATCAGCGCGGTCGCGTTCGCCGACGAGGCGGGGCACCGGGGCCTGGCCGGGCCGCTGCTGGCCTGCTATGCCGGTGGCAGCATGCTCTCGGGGATCGTCTTCGGGTCGCTGCGCGGGATGCTGCCGCCGCGCCGGTCGCTGCTGCTCGGCGCCGCGGTGATGACCGCGACGGTGGTAGCCCTGCCGTTCGTGTCGAACACCTGGCTGCTCGCCGCGCTGCTGGTGCTGGCGGGGGTGGGGATCGCGCCGACCCTGATCTCGGCGTTCTCGCTGTCCGAGCGGGTGGTACCGGCCGCAGCCCTGACCGAGGGCCTCACCTGGATGACGACGGCCCTGGTGATCGGGTTCTCGGCCGCCACCTGGGTGTCCGGCCGGCTGGTCGACTCGGCGGGGGTGCCGTGGGCGTTCGCGGTCGCCACCGGGTCCGGGGCGGTGGCGCTGCTGTTGTGCTGGGCCACCTACCGGCGGCTGCCGGCGACCTGACCGGCGTACAGAGAGATATCGACAATTGCTCGCGACAGGCCGGGCGCGCCTGCGCGTCCGGCCCGCACCTGCCACCTAGGCTCGCCGGAGTCGGACCGATCCGACGACCGGGAGGCGGCGAGCGATGTGTGACGCGGTGACGCCAGAGGCCACGATGACCGACCTTCGTCTCGTCGCCGTCACGCCGGAGCGCAACCATCTGGTCCTCGAGGACTCCGACAGCAGGCAGTTCAGGGTGCCCGTGGACGAGCGCCTCGCCGCTGCCCTGCGCACCCCCGAACGCTCCCGGCCAGGCCAGGTGGAGATCGCCTTGGAGAGTCAGCTCAGTCCCCGCGAGATCCAGGCCCGCGTACGCGCCGGGCACAGCGTCGACGAGGTCGCGGTCGCCGCGGGCGTCTCGACCGACCGGGTCGAGCGGTACGCCGCGCCGGTGCTGGCCGAGCGCGCCCACGTCGTGGAGCAGGCGCAGAAGGCGCCGGCCCGGCGCGCGACGGCAGGCAGCGCCCCCGCGCTGGGCGAGCTCGTCGACGCGCGGCTGGCCGAGCAGAAGGTCGGGTCGGACTCGGTGTCCTGGGATGCCTGGCGCGGCGACGACGACCGGTGGACCGTGCGGCTCGGCTACCTCGGGGCCGGCCGGGCCCGCGAGGCCAGCTGGACCTTCGACCCGCGCGGCCGGGTGCTCGCCCCTGCCGACGACGAGGCACGCTGGCTGGTCGACGGCAGCGGCGCCGACCGGGTCGACGAGGACGCTCCCGCCGCGGTGCGCCGGCTGGCCGCCGTGCCGCGGGCGGCCGACGAGCCGAGCAGGTCTCCCGTCGACGAGGTCTACGACCGCGAGGCGGACGAGGCCCGGGCGGCGATGTCATCGTCGGCGGCGCCGATGTCACCGTCGCCGCCGGGTCCTGCGGAACAGGTCGAGCCGGTCCGGCACGCGGCCTCGGCGACCCGGGGACGCCGCCAGCCGGTGCCGTCCTGGGACGACATCATGTTCGGCCCCCGCAAGCGCGACTGACCCGGTCCTCGTGTGAGCTCGAAATGATCACGGATCCGTGATCATTGGTGGTCAACCGCGCTGAAATCACCGCGGTAGGTGGAGGTTGGGCGCGGTAGGGGCTGGGTGAGCTGCGGTCGCTCGAGCTGCTGCGCCCGCTTGCCCGTCAGCAGGCGCGCGGCGGAAGCGCGCAGGCGGCCAGGTCGAACGGCAGCGCGTCGGCCTCCCGGGCCGCGGCGGCGCGAACCATTGCGTCCGAGACCGCGGTCATCCGGCGCATGTGGTGCCGTCGGCAGAGCACCTCATAGCCGACGGTGTCGCCGGCGTCGGTGTCGCCGACCACGACCTGCTCGCCCTCGACGACCATCACCCCGTTGATGGTCCGGGCGTTGTGGGTGGCCCGCGCGCCGCACCAGCACAGGGCCTCCACCTGCAGCACCTGGACCCGGTCGGCCAGCTCGATCAGCCGTTGCGAGCCCGGGAACAGCCGGGTCCGGAAGTCGGCGGTGATCCCGAACGCGAACACGTCGACGCCGAGCTCGTCGACCACCCGGGCCAGCTGCTCGGCGTGCACCGGGGAGTAGAACTGCACCTCGTCGCAGATCAGGTAGTCGACCCGGCCGCCGCGCATCCGCTCGTCGGCCACCACGTCCCAGAAGTCGAGCTCGTCGGTGACCTCGATCGCCGCCGTGGACAGCCCGAGGCGGCTGGACAGGGTCGCCGACCCGGCCCGGTCCAGGCGGGTGAAGATCAGCCCCTGCCGGCCGCGTTGGCGGTGGTTGTGGTCCATCTGCAGCGCCAGGGTCGACTTGCCGCAGTCCATGGTCCCGGAGAAGAAGACGAGCTCGGCCACGGCGCCCATCGTGCCATCCGGCCGTCCGGCGAGGACACCGGTCTACGTGCGGTGCACGACCAGCGGCACGTCGATCTCGGCGCGGCTCAGGCCACCGTGCATCCCGATCATGCTCATCACCGCGGGTGGCAGCACCCGCGAGTCGACGACCACGTGGTCGGTGCGGGCCAGCGCCAGCAGGTCGCCCAGCCGCTCCCGCACGAACGGCTCGACCACCGGACCGTAGAAGCCGGCTGCCACCGCGTCCGCCTGCGGCAGCACCCAGAACGCGCCGCCGAGCGTCTCCTGCCAGGCGGCCCGCACCGCGTCGAGAGCGCCGGGACGGCAGTGCACCTGAACGCCGCGCAGGTCGCCGGACACCGCCTCGACACCGTCGGACAGCGCCGGCGTGGTCGCGACGTCCCAGCGGTCGGCCGGCCGCACGTCGACCATGCCGTGGTCGGAGGTCACCACCAGCGTGGTGCCGGCCGGCAGCGCGTCGACCAGCTCGTCGACGGTGCGGTCGACCACCGCCAGCTCGGTCCGCCAGGCCGCCGACCGCGAGCCCTTGCGGTGCCCGGTGTGGTCGAGGGCGCCGTAGTAGCAGTAGACGAGTGCACGTTCTCCCCGGCGTACGGCGGTGGCGGTGGCCCGGACCCGGGCGGCGGGGAGCTCGGCCGCCGCGTACTCGCCGCCCCGCAGTGCGGCCGCGGTGAGCCCCTCGGTCGCGAACGGAGCCGGGCCGACCCGCGTCACCGCGACTCCGGCGGCCGTCGCCAGCTCGAAGGCGGTCGGCCGCGGCTGTAAGGCCGCGAGGTCGACCTGGGCCGGCATCGCAAGGGTGTTGACCACTCGGCCGTCGGCCAGGCGCAGCAGAAGCCCGGTGATGCCGTGCACCCCCGGGGTCAGGCCGGTGCCCAGCGACGTGAGCGCGATCGGAGTGGTGCTGGGGAACACGGAGGTGATCGAGCGACTGGCGGGCCCGTCCATCAGGGCCGTGAGGACGGGGGCCTCGGCGGCGTGCGCGCGCAGGGCCTGGCTGCCGAGCCCGTCGACCAGGAGCACGACCACCCGCGAGGTGGGCTCGAGCCCGAGGCCGGGGCGGCCGCCGTCGACCCCCAATGCGTGCAGCGCGGCGGGCATGACGTCGGCCAGACATCCCCCGCCGTACGCCGGGGGGTCGGGCAGCGCGTCGGGCGCTGCGGTCACCGCCCGGTGGCTCGGGACAACGCCGCCGCGAAACCGAGGACCCGGTCGACGGCGTCCGCGCCCTCGGCCGCCTCGCTGACGCGCAGCGCGATGTCGTCGGCGGACGCGGTCCCGGTGTAGCCGTGGTCCGCGTCGCAGTCCGGGTCCGAGCAACCGGCCGGCTCGAGGTCGAGGCGGCTCACCGCGCCCCATCCGATGGTGACGGTGACCTCCTGCGGGGGGACGCCGCCGCGGTAGCGCTCCGGGTCGGTGACCACCCGGTTGACCACGACTGAGCGCACCGACGACAGCGGGACCGCCTCGGTGGCGGCGGTGACGAACGGCATCGGGGTCACCTCGTCGGCCGGGTGGTCGTCGGCGTGGCCGAGCACCAGCCGCCCGGTCGTGAGGACCAGGACGGTGATGTGCCGCCGTACCTCCTCGGAGTCGAAGGTCGTCTCCTGGTGCACCACGAACGCCTCGACGTCCTCACCGGCGACCGCAGCGTCGACGGCGTCCGCCACGAGCTCGGGGTAGTAGCCCGCGCGCTCGATGGCGGAACGCAGGCCGGCCAGTGCGGTGTCGGTCATGCCGTCCATCCTTGCACCGGTCAGGCGCCCAGTGCGCGGGCGCCGCGCTCGGCCCGGGCCGCCGGACGGGCCAGCCGGCCGGTGGCGGCGAGCACCGCGGCACCGGACGGGGAGGCGACCACCGGGTTGAGCTCGAGCGCGGCCACCTCGGGCACGTCGTCGGCCAGCCGGGCCAGCCGGGCCAGCAGGTCCTCGAGCGCGGGCACGTCTACCGGGGTGCTGCCCCCGTGCCCGAGCAGCAGCGGCGCGGCCCGCACACCGCGGACCAGGGCGTCGAGGTCGGTGTCGGTGAGCGGCGGCACGCCGTAGGACCGGTCCCCCAGCAGGTCGGTGGCCACGCCCCCGAGGCCGAAGGACACGACCGGGCCGAACAGTGGGTCCTCGACCGTGGCCAGCCGGGTCGCCACCCCGGTGGGCGCCATCGCCTGCACGACGTAGCCGCCGGCCTGGTCGCCCAGCCGGGCGGCCATCGCCTCGAAGGCGCCCCGCATCTCCTCCGAGTCGTCGATGTCGAGCCGGACGCCGCCCAGCTCGCGGTGGTGGCGCAGGTGCGGCGCGGTGGCCTTCAGGGCGACCGGGTAGCCGAGCTCGCCGGCCGCCGCAAGGGCCTCGTCCGCAGTCGCTGCCGGCCGCACGTCCCACAGGTCGATGCCGTAGCAGCGGAGCAGGCGCTGGAGGTCGGTGTGCTCGAGGGCGATGTCATCGGGGGCATCGGGCCCGGCCAGCAGGTCCGCAACGAGGGCACGGGCTGCGCGGACGTCCAGCCCGGACGGCGACACCGTGTGGCCGGCCGGGGTGGCCCGCCAGGTCGCGTAGGCCGTCACGGCGGCCAGTGCGCGGACCGCGTCCTCGGGGGTGGAGTACGACGGCACCGACCCACGGCCGCCACCGGGGGCCCGCAGGACATCCGGCACGCCGGGCATGCCGAGGAACGTCGAGACCACGGTCTTGCTGACCCGCCGCGAGGCCGCGGCCAGCACCTCGGCCACCTCGGTGTCGCGGGTCCGCAGCGGCGGGATGAACAGGGCGACCACCGAGTCGACGCCCTCATCGGCGAAGACCGCGTCCAGGGCGATGCCGAACTCCGCGGCGTCGGCGTCGGGACCGAGCGCGTGGCTGCTCGTGACCTGGAGGCCGGCCTCCTCGCA
>JAVEDA010000172.1 GCA_030841195.1 Actinomycetota bacterium
TGGGCCCGGACCCAGCCCGACGCGGAGCTGGTGGCAGCGCGTCCGCGCTACTACCCGGACTGGGCTCGCGCCGTGGTGCGGGTGCCGGGTCTGCGCGAGGTCGTCACCTGGAACCTGCTACTCGTCCTGCGCCGTCGATGACCGGCCGCCCGGCCGACGCCGCGGACCGGGTGCCGGCACCGGTCCGCCGGGTCCGCGAGCTGGCGGTGGCGATCGGCCTGGTCGCGCTGTGCTTCGCCCAGTCCCCGGGCCTGGTCGTGGCCGACACCAAGCTCGACCTCGTCGTCGCGCCGGGCACCTTCCTGCGCCGCGCCCTGCTGGCCTGGGACCCGCACACCGGCTTCGGCCAGCTGCAGAACCAGGCCTACGGCTACCTGTTCCCGATGGGGCCGTTCTTCCTGCTGGGGCACCTGGCCGCCGTCCCCGCCTGGGTGGTGCAGCGGGCCTGGTGGTCGGTCCTGCTCGTCGTCGCCTTCACCGGCATGCTGCGGCTGACATCGGCGCTGCAGGTCGGCACCTGGTCCAGCCGGATGGTGGCGGCGGTGGCGTTCAGCCTGAGCCCGCGGATCCTCACCACCCTCGGCGCGCTCTCGGTGGAGAGCTGGCCGCTGGCCCTGGCGCCGTGGGTGCTGCTGCCGCTGGTCCGGTGCCGGTACGCCGGTCAGGCTCGTCGGGCCGCACTGACCTCAGCCCTGTTGTTCGCCTGCGTCGGCGCCGTCAACGCCGTCGCGACGCTCACCGTCCTGCTGCCGCCAGCCCTGTGGCTGGCCACCCGGTCCGCCGGGCCGGCCCGGCGCCGCCTGGCCGGCTGGTGGGTGGCCGGCGTCGCCCTGGCGTCGGCGTGGTGGCTGCTGCCGCTGCTCCTGCTGGGCGGTTACGCCTACCCCTTCCTCGACTACATCGAGTCGGCCCGCGTCACCACCTCCGTCACGTCGGTGCTCGCCGTCCTTCGGGGCGCCTCGGACTGGGTCGCCTGGTCACCCAGCCTGGGGGAGCCGAGCTGGCCGGCCGGGTGGTGGCTGGCGACCGCGACGCCCGCGGTGCTGGCGACCTCGGCGGTCGCCGGGCTCGGGCTGCTGGGCCTGAGCCGGCGGGAGCTCCCCGAACGGCGGTTCCTCCTGCTGTCCTTGCTCGCCGGCGTCGCCCTGATGGCAGTCGGGCACGCTGGTCCACTGGCTCCCGGCGTCCGCGACCTGCTCGACGGCCCGCTGGCGGCGTTGCGCAACGTGCACAAGCTGGACCTGCTCGTCCGCGTCCCCCTGGCGGTCGGCCTCGCGCACCTGCTCGCGGTCGGACCCGGGCTGGTTCAGCGCACCTGGTCCCGGCTCAGCGCGCGGGCCCCGGCGCGGTGGGGCGTGCCCGGCAGCCGGCCGGTGCTGCAGGCGGCGGCCGTGCTTGTCGGGCTGGCGCTGCTGGTGTCCGTGGCCCCCGCGGTCGGAGGTGACCTCGCGGCCCGCTCGCCCTTCGACCGGGTCCCGCCCTACTGGCGGACCGCGGCCGCGTGGCTGGACGCGCACCCGTCCGGGCGGACCCTGCTGGCGCCGGCCACCGCGTTCGGCGACTACCGCTGGGGCCACACCGGGGACGAGCCGCTGGTCGCCCTGACCACCACGTCGGTGGCGCTGCGGGACGCCGTCCCGCTCGGCGCTCCGGGTGCGACCCGCCTGCTGGACGGCGTGGTCGACGAGCTCGCAGCGGCTCGGCCCTCGGCCGACCTGGCGCCGGCGTTGGCGGCGGCCGGCATCGGCCGGGTGCTGCTGCGCGGCGACGTCGACCCGAGGGCGGCCGCCGACCCCGTCGTCGCGGTCCGCACCACCCTGGCCCGGTCGCCCGGGCTGCGCCTGGTCGCGGCCTTCGGTCCGCGGATCCCGGGCAGCGGTGGGCTGGTCGGCCAGCTCTCGGTGGCGCCACCGGACCGGCGCACCCTCGAGGTGTGGGCGGTCACGGCCGGCCCCGGGGGGACGCGGGCGACGCCGTTCGCCGAGGTCCGCCGGCTCGGTGGTGGCCCCGAGTCGGCGCTGGGTCGGGCCGGTGCCGGCGTGGCGGCGGCGCCCACGGTTGCCGGTGACGCCGCGCTGCCCGGCGCCCGGCTGCCGGGTCTGGTGACCGACACGCTGCGCCGTCGGGAGCTGGACTTCGGGGCGGCGCCGGGATCGTCGTACGGACCGACCCTGCGGGCCGCGGACCCGGTCGGGCCGGGCCGCGCGGCCGGTGACCTGATGCCCGCGCCGGCCGATCAGCAGACGGTGGCCCGCTACGCCGACGGCGCGGTCGTGACGGCGTCCTCCAGCGCGGCCGACCCCACCCGGCCCGGCTGGCGGGGGGCCGGGACCCGGCCGGCGGCCGCCCTCGACGGCGACGGGCGCACCGCCTGGGTCAGCTCCGACGTCCCGGGTACTCGGTGGCTTCAGGTGCGCTGGGTCCGAGCGCGCCGGGTCGGGCCGCTCGAGGTGCTGGCGACCCAGCGCCCCGGGCTCGCCGTGCCGACCGCGGTCCGGGTCGTGACCGACCACGGGTCCGCCCGGGCCACCCGTGGGACGGACGGCCGGCTGGTGGTGACCCCGCCCCCCGGAGTGACCAGCCGGGTCCGGCTGGTGGTCACCGGGTCGTCGAGGGACGCGCCACTCACCGTCACCGACGTGGTCGGGATGACCGTCCGCGAGAGCCTCGTCGTCCCTCGGGACATGCCCGCCGACGCAGCGACCGACGTGTGGGTGCTGCGCCGGTCGCCGTCCCGGGCCGGCTGCCTGGACGTCGGCCCCGCCTGGTCGTGCAGCCCGGCGCTCGCCCGGACCGGGGAGGACGGCCCGACCTGGCGCCGGACGCTGCGCGTCGAGCGGCCCGGGCCGGTCGCGGTGCGGGCGGTGGTGCGCCCGGTGCCGGGCCCGGTCCTCGATGCGGCGCTGGACCGTGCCCTCGGCTACCGCGCCAGCGGCAGCAGCGCGGCGGTCGACCACCCGGCCGCCCGGGCCGGCGCGGCGTTCGACGGCGACCCCGCGACGGCCTGGCTGGCCACCGCGCAGGACGCCACACCGACGCTGACGCTGACACTGCCTGCCGCGGCCACGCTCACCCGCCTCTCGCTGCGGACCGACGCCGGGAGCCGGTCGGCCCTCAGCACGCTGGTCGTGTCCGCCGGCGGCGAGCAGCGCGAGGTGGCGGTTCGCGGCCGGCAGGTGCGCAGCCGGGTGGCGCCGCTGACCGCGCGCACCTTCCGGTTCACCATCGAGCGCGCCGGGGACACCCAGCCGCAGCCGGTCCGGATCGACCTCGACCTGCCCGGTGTGCTGCCGCGGCCGGCGGCACCCGTCGTCTCCTCGCCCTGTGCGCTGGGACCGGAGCTGCGGGTCGCCGGCCAGGTGGTGCGGTTCGCGGTCTCCGCGACCCCGGCCCAGCTGCTCTCGGGAGCTGTCCTGTCGGCCACCCCCTGCGCGCCGTCCGTCCGGCTGCCGGCCGGCCGGCCCGGGCTGGTGGCCCGCTCGTCGGCCGTGCTGGCGCTGGACCAGGTGACTCTCGGCACCGTGCTGCCGCCTTCCACCGGTCGCCGCGTGCGGACCGTGAGCCGCAGTGCCGAGCACCGCGTCGTCACCGTGGCGGCCGGTCCCGGGTCGCTGCTGGTCCTGGACGAGGGGGCGAACGCCGGCTGGCGAGCCACGGCCGGAGGTCGCTCGCTGCGCCAGGTGACGGTGGATGGCTGGCGGCAGGGCTGGGTGCTGCCGGCCGGTGGCCCGGTGACCGTCCGGCTGGACTTCGCACCGGGCCGATGGCACCGCGGCGGGCTGGCGGCCGGAGCCCTCGCACTGCTGGTGCTGGTGGTTCTCGGGCTGGCCGAACGACGCCGGGCGCGGCCGCCCGGGCCTCCGCTAACGGCAGCCGGCGGGTGGCGCTGGGAGCCGGTCGTGCTCGCCGTCGGGCTGGGGCTGGTCCTCGGCGGTGCCGGTGGTGCTCTGCTCGTGCTGCTGGCGGTCGCGCTGCACGTCGTACGCCCCGGGTTGGTCGGCACCGTGGCTGCCCTGTCACTGGTCGCGGCCGGGGTGCTCGCCGTCGGCTCAGACGTGCTCGCCGGCGGCCGCGCCGCGGGGGCGCTCGCCCTGCTCGCCGTCGCGCTCAGCGCGCTGTCGCTGGGGCGGGTCCCGGTGCGAGGACACCGGCCGGCTGAGGCGGTCCAGCAGCGGTCGCTCGAGGAGGGTCCATGACAGCGCGGCGACGGCGAGGCTGCCCGCCACGGTGAGCGCGGCGACCGGCAGCACGTCGCCGCCGAACAGCGGCACGCCCAGCAGGCCCATGACGCCGTCGAGCACCAGCAGGTGCCACAGGAAGACGCCGTAGCCCACCCGCCCGCACCACCGGGCCGGCCGGCACGCCAGCAGCCGGGCCATCGGCGTGGCCGGCGCGGCGACCAGGGCGGCCCCGACGACCAGCAGGGCCACCAGCCCGTAGGCGACCTCCTTGACGACGCTCTCGGCGGCGGTCGACGGCGACAGGGTGCGCGGACCCGCGAGCGGGGTCACCGCCAGTGCTGCGAGCGCGGCGGCCAGCAGGAGGACGGTGCCAGGGCGGTCGGCGAAGTCGGCGGCCCACTGCGCGACCCGCCCGCGGGGCCGCCTCCGGGCGTCGTCGGACAGGACCGCGAGCAGCATCCCGGCCGCGAACCACGCGGCGTGGCCCGGCAACCAGGTCCCTGCCAGGTCGGGCAGGTGCCCGGCGGCGGCCAGGGCGGTCCACACCAGGTTGACCGCGACCACCGCCCCGAGCAGGGCGAGTCGGGCACCCGGGCCGCGCAGCCGGGTGACCAGGGCGGCCAGCCAGGGGAGCGCGAGGTAGAACACCACCTCGGTACACAGGCTCCAGGTCTGGGTGAAGTCCGGCAGCAGGTGGCCGCTGCCGTACACCTGGGTGAGCGTGGCGTTGGCCAGCACGTCGGCGCGGCTGCCGCCTGCGCCGGCGAGCACGATCACAGCGAGCAGCGCGAGCCAGTACGCCGGCAGGATGCGCACCGCGCGACGGCGGTAGTACCGCCGCCACGACGGACCCTGCTGCGCGGTCGCGTCAGCCACCACCCAGGGCCGGTAGAGCAGCAGCCCCGACAGGACGAAGAACAGGGCGACCCCGAAGTCGGCCCGGGCCAGCAGCGCGCCGTGGACGCCGTGCGCGGTCTCGCCGGTCTGATACCCCACATGGGTCAGCACCACGAGCAGCGCCGCCAGCCCGCGGACGCCGTCCAGAGCAGGAACGCTGCCGGGGACCGGCTCGCCGGCGCGCTGGGTGGCGCTCACCGGGGAAGGATGGCATGTCCTGCCACTGTCATCACGGGTTGTGGTTACGGTGATGCGCCGCATTCCGGACGACAGAGCGAGGCAGGCGTTGACGAGCAGGACCCTGGTACGCGCCCGCGCCCCCCTGCGGGTGAGCTTCGCCGGCGGTGGCACCGACGTCCCGCCGTTCCCCGAGGACGAGGGCGGCCTGATCCTCAGCGCGACGATCGCGCGCTATGCGCACGCCACGCTGCAGCCCCGCGACGACCGGCAGATCAGCCTGGAGTCGCTCGACTTCGGTCTGTCGGTCGACTTCGGGATGGACGAGCCGATGCTCTTCGACGGCCGGCTGGACCTGGTGAAGTCGGCGATCGCCCGGTTCCTCGACCGTGAGAACACCGGCTTCGACCTGTACCTGCACTCGAGCGCCCCGCCCGGCTCGGGGCTTGGCTCGTCCTCGGCGATGATCGTGGCGCTGGTCGGTCTCCTGCAGAACCACTACCGGATGAC
Organism: Actinomycetota bacterium; assembly: GCA_030841195.1. Classification (GTDB taxonomy): domain Bacteria; phylum Actinomycetota; class Actinomycetes; order JACCUZ01; family JACCUZ01; genus JAVEDA01. Next base: position 5,766 of record JAVEDA010000172.1, read on the forward strand.
CATGACCGACTACGAGATCGCGCACGTGGCGCACGTCCTCGAGCGTGAGGACCTGGGCATCTCGGGCGGCCTGCAGGACCACTACGCCGCGACCTTCGGCGGCTTCAACTACCTCGAGCTCTCGGGGGACCACGTGGTGGTCAACCCGCTGCGGATCGGCCCGGACACGATCAGCGAGCTGGAGCACAACCTGCTGCTCTGCTACACCGGCCGGACCCGGCTGTCCGACCACATCATCGACGACCAGACCGAGCGGTACCTCCGGGGCGACAGTGACGCGATCGACGGCTTGCGGATGCAGAAGCGGCTGGCCCAGGAGATGAAGGACGCGCTGCTGCGCAACCGCCTGTCCGACTTCGGCGACCTGCTCGGGCAGGCCTGGCAGCAGAAGCGCCGGATGTCGCCGAGGATCGCGACTCCGTTCATCGACGAGGCCTACCAGCTGGCCATGGACCGCGGCGCCCTCGGCGGCAAGGTCACCGGTGCCGGTGGCGGCGGCTACATGTTGTTCTACTGCCCGTTCAACCGACGTCACCTCGTCGCGGAGGCGTTGATGAAGCTGGGCATGACCGTCTCGGAGATCTCCTTCGACCTCAACGGGCTCCGGACCTGGCGGGTCGATGCCTGACGGCGACGGGGGGGCACTGGTGCGCGCCACCCTCGCCGAGCACGAGGACCTGGCGAGGCGGCTGTCCGACCCGGCCCTGGTCCGCGCCGTCACGGCCGTCGGCGAAGTGCTGGTGACGAGCTTCGCGGCGGGGCACAAGCTGGTGGCGTTCGGCAACGGGGGGAGTGCCGCGGACGCCGCGCACCTCGCGGCGGAGTTCGTCGGCCGGTGCACCCGCGACCGGAGGGCGCTGCCGGCGATCAGCCTCGCCGACAGCTCAGCCGGCATCACCTCGGTGGCCAACGACTACGGCTTCGCGCACGTGTTCACCCGGGGCGTCCAGGCCTTCGTAACTCCCGGCGACGTCGTGCTGGGGATGACCACCAGCGGGCGGTCCGAGAACGTGCTGCTGGGCCTGGCCGAGGCCAGGCGGCTGGGTGCCGCGACCGTGGCCCTGTGTGGTGCGTACGACGAGGAGCTGCGCCCGGCGGTTGATCACTGCCTCGCGGTGCCCTCGTCGAACACGCCCCGGGTCCAGGAGACGCACCTGCTCTGGGGTCATCTGTGGGCCGAGCTGGTCGAGTGCTCGCCGGCGGCGAGGTGACGCCGTCCCTGGTGCTCCTGGACCGCGACGGGACCATCAACGAGCCCGCCGCCGCGGACCGCTATGTCGCCGACCCCGAGTCCGCCCGGCTGCTGCCCGGTGCGGCCGCCGCCATCCGCCGCCTCAACGCGGCGGGCGTACCCGTCGTGGTCGTGACCAACCAACGCGGGGTGGCAACCGGCGAGCTCAGCTCGAGCCAGCTCGACCGGGTGAACTCGGCGATCACGGCCCGGTTGGCCGAGGGCGGCGCTCGGCTGGACGGCTGGTACGTCTGCCCGCACGAGGTAGGGGCCTGCGACTGCCGCAAGCCGCTGCCGGGGCTACTCGCCCGGGCCCTCGCGGACCGGCCGGGCCTCGAACCCGCAGACTGCGTGGTCGTCGGTGACGCCGAGAGCGACGTGCTCGCCGGCCGGGCGATCGGCATCCGGGGGGTGCTGCTGCACCCGGACGTGGCGACGACGACGGCGGCCGTCAGCGTCCAGCGGAACCTGGCCGACGCCGTCCAGTGGCTGCTCGGGCCCGACGACGACACGGTTACCGACTGGTAAGGGAGCGTGTCGGGGGCCGGGGCCGACTGCTACTCTCCGCGCACGGTCGACGCCCCGTCCGTGCGGAGCGTGACCAGGAGGAGGATCCGAATGAGGCGGGCGGCCGTGTACGTCCTGGTTGGGCTCGCCGTCTTCATGCTGGCGATCGCGGCGTCCCTGCGGTTCTACGTCGTTCCGAACCTGCTCGTCACCCCACTCGACCAGTTCGCCGAGAGCTTCGCGCCGGGGACCGGGACGGTCTTCGACCCGGCGGCGCTCGCTGAGCGCTCGGACGTGGACATGGTGGCCCACCGGACGCTGCGCGGCGATGTCGCGGCCAGCAGCAAGGAGCATGGCGTCTGGGACGAGTCCGTCGTTCTTGCTGACGGCCAGGGCAAGCTGATCAACGCGACCACCGACCGGGTCGCCTGGGACCGCAAGACCGGCATGGCGATCAACTGCTGCGACGAGAACGTCGACGGCGTCCCCACCAAGCACAGGGGGCTGAGCTACAAGTTCCCGTTCGGCTCCGAGAAGACGAGCTACCCGTTCTTCGACACGACCGCGAAGGTCGCGCGCCCGATGAAGTACCAGGACAGCGAGACGATCCAGGGCCTCACCGTCTATCGCTACCAGATGCAGGTTGGTCCGGTGCAGATCGGCGAGCTCGAGGTACCCGGCGACCTGGTGGGCTCCGACGAGCCCGCCGTGACGGCCCCGCGGTTCTACGACAACACCCGTACCGTGTGGGTGGAGCCGCTGAGCGGTGTGATCGTGAAGGGCCAGGAGAAGCAGCACCAGGTGCTGCGCGACGCAGCGGGCGCCGACGCGCTCACCTTGATCCAGGTGACGCTGACCTTCGACGAGCGGACCCAGAAGCAGCAGGGCGACCTGGCCAAGGACGCCCGGTCCAAGGCGGGGCTGGTCGGGACCTGGGTGCCCTTGATCTGCCTCCTGCTCGCCATCGTGTTCGGGATCCTCGCCGCCGTGCTGGCCCGACGGGAGAACGACGTCGACGAAGACCGCGGCAGCCGCAGCCGCGATCCCGTCGCGGTCTAGGCCAGCCCGCGCGCTCCCCGCCTCAAGCGGGCGACCGAACCGGTCGACGTCAGCCTGGTGACCTCCGCACACCGGCTGAGACGCCTGCCGCTGGCGCTGACGCTGGTGGCAGTCGTCGGTGCGGCGACCGGCTGTGCGAACGGCCCCGGCGGCCGGACTGCCCACGAGCCACGCCCGGCGGCGCAGGTCACCGTGGCACAGGCGGCGGCAGACCGCCCGCTGCCCGGGCCGTGCACGCTGGTCGACGCCACCGACGTCGGTCTCTACGTCGCCCTGGCGGAGTGGAAGATGTCCTCGGTCGAGCAGGGCGCTCGCTCGGTCTGCCGGTTCGACACGAATGGCTTCAGCGTCACAACCGTGACCATGCGACTGCCGGACCCGACGTCGGTGCCGGCGGGACTGTGCTCGCCGAGCGGAAGCCGGTCGGACCCGTCACCTGACCACGGGCTGCTGTGCGCGTACGACGGGCCGGTGGCCGACAGCTACACGGCGGTGGCCACTGCCGCCGGCGTCGCCGTCGGGGTCCGCGTCACCGGCCCCGACGCTGCCCAGAAGGCCACCATGCTCGCGGTGCACGCACTCACCCACCTGTGACCGTTGCCGACCTGGTCACTCCTTGACGCACACGAACACGGCGGTGCCCGGGACGAGACGCCCGCGCAGCGGGCTCCAGGCGCCCCACGTCCTGGTGTTCTCGGCCGGCCACTCCGGCTCGAGGACGTCCACCAGGCGCAACCCGGCGACCGCGATCTCGCGCACCCGGTCGCCGATCGTGCGGTGGTGCTCCACGTAGGTGGCCGCCCCGTCCGGCCCCTGCTCGACGTACGGTGTCCGGTCGAAATAGGGGTGCCGGGCGACCAGGCCGGCCTCTCCCGGGTCGTCGGGGAAGACCCACCGCAGCGGGTGCGTGACCGAGAACACCCACCGGCCGCCGGGACGGAGCACCCTCGCCACCTCGCGCATGACGGCCGCCGAGTCGGCCACGAACGGCACGCCACCGTACGCCGAGCAGGCCAGGTCGAACGACCGGCTCCCGAACGGCAGAGCCGCCGCGTCGGCCTGCACCATCGGGACCGGGAGCCCGGCCGCGATGCCGCGCTCCCGGCCCCGTCGCAGCATGGTGGCCGAGACGTCGAGAGCGACCGGGTCCGCGCCGGCCGTGAGCAGCCAGCGGGAGCACTGGGCGGCACCGGAGCCGACCTCGAGCACCCGGCGGCCCGCGACCTCGCCCAGCAGGCGCACCTCGGCCTCGGTCAGGCCCTCCGGACCCCACACGAAGCGAGCGTCACCCAGGAAGTCGCCGTGCTCGGCGAGGTAGTCGTCGGCCGCGGAGTCCCACCAGGTCCGCTGCGCTCGCACCGACTCTGCCTGGCTCACCGCTCGCCGGGAGATCACATCAGCGGTCCTGGGTCGCGGCGAAGTACTCGACGGTTCGAGCCAGTCCGTCGCGGATGTCCACCGTGGGTGCCCAGCCCAGCAGCTTTGCGGCACGGCTGATGTCCGGCCTGCGCCGGGACGGATCGTCCTCGGGCAGCGGCCGGTGCTCACGAAGGGAGGTCGACCCGGTGAGCTCGACCACGAGGTCGGCCAGCTCCGCGACCGAGAACTCGTCGGGATTGCCGAGATTGACCGGCCCGGTCACGCCAGGAGGTGTCGCCATCATCGCGATGATGCCGTCGATGATGTCGTCGACATAGCAGAAGGAACGGGTCTGTGAACCGTCGCCGAAGATCTGCAGCGGGCGGCCGGCCAGCGCTGCGACGACGAAGTTCGAGACCACCCGACCGTCCTGTGCGTGCATCCGAGGTCCGTAGGTGTTGAAGAGCCGGACAACCTTGATGTCGGTCCCGAGCTGCCGGTGATAGTCGAAGAAGAGGGTCTCCGCGGCCCGCTTTCCCTCGTCGTAGCAGGCGCGGGGACCGATCGGGTTGACGTTGCCGCGATAGTCCTCGGACTGCGGGTGGACCTCCGGATCGCCGTAGACCTCCGAGGTCGAGGTCAGCAGCACGCGTGCCTTGGTTCGCTTGGCCAGGCCGAGCATGTTGATGCTTCCCACCACTGCGGTCTTCGTGGTCTGGACCGGATCGCGCTGGTAGTGCACGGGCGAGGCGGGGCAGGCGAGGTGGTAGATCTCGTCCACCTCGACGTACAGCGGGAACGTGACGTCGTGGCGCATCACCTCGAACCGGGAGTTACCCAGCAGGTGCTCGATGTTGGCCCGGGTCGAGGAGTAGTAGTTGTCGACGCAGAGCACCTCGTGGCCC
>JAVEDA010000224.1 GCA_030841195.1 Actinomycetota bacterium
TTCTGGAGCAAGGACAAGATCATCGAGGCGGCGTTCGAGGGTTCCGGCTGGCAGCCGTGGGTGTTCGGTACCGCCGCGCTCGTCGGCGCCGGCATCACCGCGTTCTACATGACCCGCCTGTTCTTCATGACCTTCCACGGCGAGCGGCGCTGGACCGAGGAGGTCCACCCGCACGAGTCCTCCCTGATCATGACGGTGCCGCTGATGGTGCTGGCGGTGGGCTCGGCCCTGCTCGGCCTGGTGCTCGGCCCCACCGGGAAGATCCAGGACTGGCTGGCCCCGGTGGTGGGCGAGCCGGTGGAGGAAAGCTCCGTCCTGTCGGTGCCGGTCATCACCACCGTGGCGCTGGTCCTCGTGGCCGCGGGGGTCGCGCTGGCCTACGCGATGTACCTGCGGCAGCGAGTGCCGGTCACCGCGCCGGCCGGCTCGTGGCTGACCCGCGCCGCTCGCCAGGACCTCTACCAGGACACCGTGAACGAGGCGCTCCTGATGCGACCCGGCCAGTACCTCACCCGGTCGCTGGTCTACGTCGACAACCGCGGCATCGACGGTGCGGTCAACGGCCTGGCCGCTCTGATCGGCGGCACCTCGGGGCGGTTGCGCCGCCTGCAGACCGGCTTCGTCCGCTCGTACGCTCTGTCGATGTTCGCGGGCGCGGCCGTCGTGGTCGGCGCCATGCTGCTGGTGAGGCTCTGAGGTGACCGACTTCCCCTGGCTGACCACCCTCGCCGCGGTCCCGCTCCTGGGAGCCGTCGCCGTCGCCGCGCTGCCCCAGGGCCGTGACCTGCTGGCCAAGCAGGTCGCACTCGCGGTTTCGCTGGTGCCGCTCGCGATGACCATCTGGCTGGCGCTGGACTTCGACGCCAACAGCAAGGAGATGTTCCAGTTCACCGAGTTCCACGAGTGGATCCCGCAGTTCGGGGTCAGCTACTCGCTCGGGGTGGACGGCATCGCGCTGGTCCTGATCGCCCTGGCGACCGTGCTCACTCCCGTGTGCATCCTCGCCTCGTGGCACGACGTCGAGCAGTCAGCGATCGGGGAGTCGCGCCGCAGCGTCAAGGGCTACTTCGCCCTGCTGCTGCTGCTCGAGACGTTCATGGTCGGCGTGTTCGCCGCCACCGACGTCTTCCTGTTCTACGTCCTGTTCGAGGCGATGCTCGTCCCGATGTACTTCATCATCGGCTCGTACGGCGGTGCGCAGCGCTCGTACGCAGCGGTGAAGTTCCTGCTGTACAGCCTGGTCGGCGGGCTGCTGATGCTGGCCGCCGTCATCGGGCTGTACGTGTCCTCTCCCGGTGGCCCGAAGGCGTTCCTGTTCGAGAACCTGCTGGGCACCCAGCTCGGGACAACCACCGAGCGGCTGCTCTTCCTCGGCTTCTTCGTCGCGTTCGCCATCAAGGCGCCGCTCTGGCCGGTGCACACCTGGCTGCCGGACGCCGCGGCCGAGGCACCGCCCGGCGGCGCCGTGCTGCTGGTCGGCGTCCTGGACAAGGTCGGCACGTTCGGCATGATCCGGTTCTGCCTGCCGCTGTTCCCGGACGCGGCGAAGTGGGCCACACCGGTGATCCTCACGCTGGCCGTGATCGGCATCCTGTACGGCGCGCTGCTGGCCATCGGCCAGACCGACATGAAACGGCTGATCGCCTACACCTCGATCAGCCACTTCGGGTTCATCGTCCTGGGCATCTTCGCGATGACCACCCAGGGCCAGTCCGGCTCGACGCTGTACATGGTCAACCACGGCTTCTCGACTGCCGCGCTGTTCCTCATCGCCGGCTTCCTGATCAGTCGCCGCGGGTCCCGGCTGATCGCCGACTTCGGCGGGGTCCAGCGGGTCGCGCCGATGCTGGCCGGCACGTTCCTGGTGGCCGGCCTGTCCAGCCTCGCGCTGCCGGGGCTGTCCAGCTTCGTCAGCGAGTTCCTCGTGCTGGTCGGCACGTTCTCCCGCTACGAGGCCGCCGCGGTGATCGCGACCGGCGGCATCATCCTGGCCTCGCTCTACATCCTCTGGATGTACCAACGGACGATGACCGGCGAGCCGAACGAGCACACCTCGGTCTTCAAGGACCTGAACGTGCGCGAGGCCTGGGTGGTGGCACCGCTGCTGGCGGTCATCATCGCCCTCGGCTTCTACCCGAAGCCGCTGCTCGACGTGATCAACCCCGCGGTCGCGCGCACCATGCAGCAGGTCGGCGTCACCGACCCCCAGCCGATCACGCCCGCCGCAGGCACCGTCTCGGAAGGGGCCGGCAAGTGACCGCCGCCGTGTTCGACACCCCGTCGATCGAGTACCGGCAGCTGCTGCCGATCCTGATCGTGCTCGGTGTGGCGCTGGCCGGCGTGCTGGTCGAGGCCTTCATGGGCCGCCGGTACCGGCACGAGACCCAGCTGGTGCTCGCCCTGGGCGGCCTGGTCGCGGCGTTCGTCGCGGTCGTAGCCACGGCAGGCGACTACGCGGTCGTCGCCGAGGGCTCCGTCGCAGTCGACGGCCCGGGACTGTTCCTCCAAGGGACCATCCTGCTGCTCGCGATCCCGGGCATCCTCACGACCGCCGAGCGGTCGCTCGACACCGGCGGCCCGTTCGCCCCGTCCGGCTCGGCGATGCCGGGGTCGCAGCACGAGCGGCTGCTCACCGCCACCGGCGTCACCCAGACCGAGGTCTTCCCGCTGCTGATGTTCGCGGTGGGCGGCATGCTGCTGTTCCCCGTCTCGAACGACCTGCTCACCATGTTCGTGGCCCTCGAGGTCCTCTCGCTGCCGCTCTACCTCCTGTGCGGGCTGGCGCGCCGCCGCCGGCTGCTCAGCCAGGAGGCGTCGCTGAAGTACTTCCTGCTCGGCTCGTTCTCCTCGGCGTTCTTCCTGTACGGCGTGGCGCTGCTCTACGGGTACGCCGGTACGGTGCGCCTGTCCGGCATCGCCGACGCCGCCGGCTCCAACGCCGGCGACGAGACCCTGCTGCTCACCGGCACCGCGCTCGTCGCGGTCGGCCTCCTGTTCAAGGTGGGCGCGGCCCCGTTCCACTCGTGGACCCCGGACGTCTACCAGGGCGCCCCCACCCCCATCACCGGCTTCATGGCCGCCTGCACCAAGGTGGCGGCCTTCGGAGCGCTGTTGCGGGTGTTCTACGTGGCGCTGGGCGGGCTGGCCTGGGAGTGGCAGCCGATCCTCTGGGGCGTGGCGATCCTCACCATGGTGGTGGGCTCGGTGGTCGCGCTCACCCAGCAGGACGTCAAGCGGATGCTGGCCTACTCCTCGATCGCGCACGCGGGCTTCGTGCTCGTGGGCCTGGTGGCCACCGACTCAGCAACCAAGGACGGCGAGATCCTCGGCGTCTCCTCGGTGCTCTTCTACTTGCTCGCCTACGGCTTCTCCACGATCGGCGCCTTCGCGGTGGTGACCCTGGTCCGCGACTCCGCCGGCGAGGCGACCCACCTTTCCCAGTGGGCCGGTCTGGCCAAGCGCTCCCCCCTCACGGCCGCCGTGTTCACGTTCTTCCTGGCGGCCTTCGCGGGCATCCCGCTCACCAGCGGCTTCACGGCCAAGTTCGCGGTGTTCCGGGCCGCCTGGACCGGCGGCGCCTGGGAACTGGTGGTGATCGGTGTCGTCATGAGCGCCGTGGCGGCCTTCTTCTACTTCCGGGTCGTCGTGCTGATGTTCTTCTCGGCGCCGGCCCCCGACGGCCCGACCGTCGTGGTGCCCAGCCCCCTCACCACGGCGGCCATCGCGCTCGGTGCCGGCGTGACACTCCTGCTGGGAGTCTGGCCCACGCAGGTGCTCGACCTGGCCGGCCGCGCGTCGCAGTTCGTCCGCTAGGAGCTGGAGAGCCGTGCCCGCTGACCGTCGCATCGTCGCTCCCACGACCGACCCGGCCCTGACCGAGGCGCTGCGTCTGGGCCTGGCGCAGGTGGAGGCGGCCCTGCACGCCGCCGTGAAGAGCGACTACCCGTTCGTGACCGAGGCCTCGACCCACCTGGTGGACGCCGGCGGCAAGCGGTCCCGGCCGCTGCTCGTGCTGCTGGCCGCCCAGTTCGGCGACCCGACCGCGCCCGGCGTGGTGCCGTCGGCGGTCGTGGTCGAGCTCACCCACCTCGCAACGCTGTACCACGACGACGTGATGGACGAGGCAGCGCTGCGCCGCGGCGCGGCCAGTGCCAACGCGCGCTGGGACAACACGGTGGCGATCCTCACCGGCGACTTCCTGTTCGCCCGCGCCTCCGACATCCTGGCCGACCTCGGGCCGGAGGCGGTCCGGCTGCAGGCGCGGACTTTCGAGCGGCTGGTCACCGGCCAGATCCGGGAGACCGTGGGTCCGCCCGAGGGCGCCGACCCGGTCGACCACTACCTGTCGGTGCTGGCCGACAAGACCGCCTCCCTGATCGCGACGTCGGCCCGGTTCGGCGCTTTGCTCGCCGGCGCCGACGAGTCGACCGTCGACGTCCTGACCCGGTTCGGCGAGCGGTTCGGCACCGCCTTCCAGCTCTCCGACGACCTGCTGGACGTCCTGAGCGAGACCACCCAGTCGGGCAAGACGCCCGGCACCGACCTGCGCGAGGGCGTCGCCACCCTGCCCGTGCTGCTGATGCGCCGGGTCGCCGGCCCGGCCGACGCCCGGCTGCTCGCGCTGCTCGACGGCGACCTGGCCGACGACCGCGAGCACGCCGAGGCCCTGCAGCTGCTGCGGGCCCACCCCGCGATGGCCGCGGCCCAGGCCGAGGTCGCCCGCTGGGCCGACGCGGCGCGCGACGTGCTGGCCCCGCTGCCCGACGTACCGGCCAAGGATGCGCTGGCCGCACTCTGCGACCAGGTCGTCGGTCGCACCGCCTGACCCGGACCGCTCAACCGCGGAGGTCGGTCACGCCGCCCTCGAGGTCCGGCGCGACGAGCTCGGTGCGGAACCCGCACAGCCGCAGGGTGAACAGCACCCGGCTACCCGGCGGGGCCACGACCCGAATCGGCAGCCCGGGCTGCCGGGCCGCCACCAGGTGGTCGAGCAGCCGGACGCCTGCGCTGTCGATGAACGTGACCGCCGTGAGGTCCACCACCAGCGGCACGTCGCCCGCCGCCGCGGCGATCCGCTCCTCGAGGCTTACGGCGTTGGAGAGGTCGACCTCGCCGGTCAAGACGGCGACCAGGACGCCGTCCTGCTCCCGTGTCTCCAGCCGGGCCAGCTCGGTCATGTCACGGCCCCCCGCATGATGCGGCGCCGCATGGACACGACCGTGCCGGTCGTGTGGTCGACCGAGACGTGGTCCATCAGCGCCCTGATCAGCAGCAGACCGCGGCCCCGGTGATCGGGTGGTCCCGGTGCCCGCCAGAGGCCCCGGTCGCGGACCCGGACCCGGAGCAGGCCCGGCGAAAGGGTCGCCAGCACCTCGACCGTGCCGGAGCGGTCGTCCGCGTAGCCGTGCTCGATCGCGTTGCTGACCGCCTCCGAGCAGGCCAGGACGGTGGCGTCGTGGTCCTGGCCGACGACGCCGTGCGACTGCAGCCAGTGGGTGAGGTCGGCCCGCAAGGCGGCCACCCTGGACGAGTCGGCCGGCACCGACCGGGAGAAGGTCGGGTCCTCCTCGAAGGCCACCAGCAGCAGGCACACGTCGTCTCCGGTACGACGGGCGCCGAGCGCCGTCTCGGTCACGCTGTCGGCCAGCCCGGTCAGCGGCTGTGCGGCCGACTCGCCGAGCAGCGCCGCCAGCCGGTCGATGCAGGCGTCCAGCGGCTGGTCCCGGCGTTCCACCAGCCCGTCGGTGTAGAGCGCCAGCCGCGACCCCGGGGCCAGGGCCACCTCGGCCTCCGCGCGGTCGCCGCCGAAGTGGGCTCCCAGCGGCGCCGACCGACCGTCCCAGAGCAGGACGGCCCGGCCGGCCGGGTCCACCAGGACCGGTGGCGGGTGACCGGCGCAGGCGTACCGGACCCGCCCGTCCCGCAGGTCCAGCTCGGCGTAGGCCAGCGTCGCGGTCTCGGCGGCCGGGACCCCGTCGACGAACCGATCCAGCCGCGCGAGCAGGAGGGAGGGCCCGGAGTCGACGGCGGCGAGGGCCCGCACCGCACTGCGCAGCTGCCCCATCACGGCTGCGGCGGCCAGGCCGCGGCCCACGACGTCGCCCACCACCACGGCTACCCGGTCGGCGTCGAGCAGGAAGGCGTCGTACCAGTCACCGCCCACCTCGAGCCCCTCGACGGCCGGCCGGTAGCAGGCCGACAGGCCGAGCCGCGGGTCGTCCGGCAGAATCCGTGGCAGCAGGCTGTGCTGGAGCGTGGTGGCGACGCTGCGCTGCTCGTCGTACAGCATGGCTCGTTCCATGGCCTGCCCCGCCTGCCGGCCCAGCGTCTGCAGGAGGCTCAGCTCGTCCCGGTCCAGGGGCTGCTCGGCGCTTCGCTCGAGGACCAGCACGCCGAGGGCTCGCTCGCCGGCCTCGATCGGCGTCAGGACCAGGCCGTGCTCGGCCGTGACGTCCGTCGGCCAGACCGGGGCCGGCAGGTCGGCGTCGCCAGCCACCAGCCGAAGCCCGCCCGACTCGGCGTCGGCCAGCCAGACCGCGCTGCGGCGGGCACCGAACACCGCCGTGCCGGCCCGGGCGACCACCTCGCTCACCTCCGTGGCACCGGCCACCGCGGCCAGGTCGGCAACCACCTGCTCCAGGGCCCGGACCCAGGAGGTCGCCTGCTCGGCCCGCCGGCGGGCGGCCAGCAGCTCGGTCTCGTAGCGCCGTCGGTCGGTCGCGTCGAAGACGGTGGTGCGGACGCCGATCGGCGTGCCCGCCGGGTCGGTGCGCAGCTGGGAGTTGACCAGCACCGACATCCGGGTGCCGTCGGCCCGGACCAGGTCCAGTGCGATCGCGCGCACGGTGCCCTGCATCTGCAGCAGCGGCGCGTAGTGGGTCTCGTGGTAGATCCGACCGCCCGGCGTGAGGAGCTCGACGAAGCGCCGCTGCCCCACGAGCTGGTCGCGGGTGTAGCCGGTCCAGGTCAGGAACGTCTGGTTGACC
>JAVEDA010000300.1 GCA_030841195.1 Actinomycetota bacterium
CGCGAGCTCGCCCCCGGCCACTACGGCGCCTGCCACTTCCCGGAGGAGAAGCACCTCATCTAGCGTCAGCGAGCCAGCGCCCGGTCGAGCCACTCGACCTGCAGGCGCAGCTTGTTCTCGGCGACCACGTCCTGCGGGGTCATGTGCGTGACGCCGCTCAGCGGCAGCACGTCGTGCGGCCGCCCGGCCTCGAGCAGGGCCGCCGACAGCCGCAGCGTGTGGGCTACCACCACGTTGTCGTCGGCCGTGCCGTGGATCAGCAGCAGCGGCCGGGTCAGGGCCGGGGCGTCGGCCAGCAGGCTGTTGCGGTCGTAGACGTCGGGCGCCTCGTCCGGGTGCCCGAGGTAGCGGTGGGTGTAGAAGGTGTCGTAGAGCCGCCAGTCGGTGACCGGCGCACCCGCGACCGCGGCATGGAACACGTCCGGTCGGCGCAGCACGGCCAGCGCCGCGAGGTACCCCCCGAACGACCAGCCCAGGATCGCGACCCGGGTCAGGTCGAGGTCCGGCACCAGGTCCGCCACCGCGTGCAGGGCCTCCACCTGGTCGTCGAGCGCGACCGTCGCGAACTCGTCCCGGATCGCCCGGTCCCAGTCCGGCCCGCGGCCGCCGGTGCCCCGACCGTCCGCCTTCACCACGGCGTAGCCCTGGTCGGCGATCCACTGGGCCTGCAGCCAGCGCTTCGGGCTGTCCATGACCTCCCGGTGGTGCGGGCCGCCGTACGGGCTCATCAGGACCGGCAGCGGAGTGCCCGGGACGTGGTCCGTGGGCAGCACGACGCCCACCGCGAGGTCGTGCGCGCCGACCCGGTAGAAGGTGGGCCGTGGCAGCGGTGGCGGAGTCTCGGCGTACGACGTCACCGGGCGGGGCGCGTGCCCGCTGCGGTGGACCGCCACCACGGTGGCGGGCTGGCCGGCGGTCACGCTGGCGACGACCACCGAGCCGCCCGCCGCCGCGCCGGTGTGCACGCCACCCGGCCCGGTCAGCCGCTCGACCCCGGCACCGGGGGTCCACCGCCACAGGTGCTGCTGCGTCGGGTCGTCGGTGCCCAGGACGAGTACGCCGTCGCTGTCGTCGCCGACGGACAGCACCGACTGGACCTGGACCGTGGTGTCGGTGACCGGCTGGCCGTCGACCACGAGGCGGCGGGCTCCGTCGAGCTCCGCGGTCGTCACCAGGCGCCCGTCGGGCAGCAGGGCGGGCACGCCGGGCACGACGTCCAGCCACACCTGGTCCGACTGCGCCAGGAGCAGCGAGGTAGTGCCGGTGTCCGGGTCGACCGCGCGGACCTCGGCCCGGCGCTGGTCGCGGGACATCACCCGCACGACCGCTCCGGCCGGCGACCAGGAGACGGCGGTGAGGTAGGGGAAGGCGGCGCTGTCCCAGGTGACGTCGGTACGGCCGCCGTCGAGGCGCAGGACGTGCAGCGTCACGTCGGCGTCGGCGCTGCCCGCCACCGGGTAGCGCACCTCGGTGGCCGGCGTCGACGGGTTGGCGGGGTCGGCGATGTACCACCGCTGCACCGGGCTCTCGTCGACCCGCGCGGCGAGGACGGCGTCACCGCCGGGGGACCACCAGAAGCCGCGGTAGCGGTCCATCTCCTCGGCGGCCACGAACTCGGCCACACCCCACGAGACGTCCGACTTCTCGGCCGCCGCGAGGGTGCGGGCGCCGGTCCCGTCCGAGCCCACGACGTGCAGGCCGCCGTCGGCCGCGTAGGCGACCCAGCGGCCGGTCGGGTCGGGGCGCGGGTCGATGACCGCGCCGACCGCCGGCAGCTCGCGGACGGCCGGGTCGGCCCCGAGCTCGGCCAGCCACAGCCGGCTGGAGAGGGCGAAGGCCGCCACCCTGGCGTCGCGGTCGGTCGCGTAGCCGACGATGCCCGCGGCTCCCTCTCGGCTGCGCTCGCGCCGGGCCTGCTCGGCCCGGGACAGCCGCTCGGCCCCGCCCGCCAGCATCGCGCGCGGGTCGGCGACCAGGGTCTCGGTGCCGGTCGCGACGTCCAGCGACCACAAGGCGCCGACCGGGTCGGTGCCGTGCTCCGAGCGCAGGAAGGTCAGCCGCGACCCGGTCGGGTCCAGCTGCAGCGACCGCGGCGCACCCCGGGTGAAGCCGTCGGTGCGCGCGTTGAGCCGGGGGAACGAGCGAGAGCTGTCGTCGGTCACCACGGCAACCTATCGAGCAGCGATTTCGCAGGGGTGGCCCGCAGGTAGGGTCGCTGAGCATGACGACGATCCCCGAAGGCCCGCCGGCCGACGAGCCGCAGGGCGCCGCGACGTCGTCGACATCGGCTGCATCCGCTGCATCGTCGGAGGAGGCGGTCCTGCAGGCCGCGGCATCGGTGCTCGAGCAGGCTGCACCCGAGGCCGAGGGCAGCATGGAGGCGCTCGACTCGGGCCGTCGGCTGCTGCTCGTGCACGCGCACCCCGACGACGAGACGATCGGCAACGGCGTCACGATGGCGCGGTACGTCGGTGAGGGAGCCCACGTCACGCTCGTCACCTGCACCCTCGGCGAGGAGGGTGAGGTCCTGGTCCCCGAGCTCGTCCACCTCGCCGCCGACCAGGACGACCAGCTGGGCCAGCACCGCATCGGCGAGCTCGCGACCGCGATGGAGGCGCTCGGCGTCCGCGACCACCGGTTCCTCGGCGGGCCGGGCCGCTACCGCGACTCCGGCATGATGGGCCTGCCGACCAACGACCGGCCGGACTGCTTCTGGCAGGCCGACCTGGACGAGGCGGCCGGCTTCCTGGTCGAGGTGATCCGCGAGGTGCGGCCGCAGGTCCTGCTGACCTACGACGACGACGGCGGCTACGGGCACCCTGACCACATCCAGGCGCACCGGGTCGCGATGCGCGGCGTCGAGCTCGCGGCCGACCCGGACTTCGGGCCCGGCGAGCCGTGGCAGGTGGCGAAGATCTACTGGAACGCGATCCCCGAGACCGTGCTGCGGGACGGGATCCGCGCGATCCGCGAGGCCGGTGACGAGACCTTCTTCGAGGGCATGGACCCCGACACCGACGAGATGCCGAGCTTCGTGCTGCCCGACGACCTGGTGACCACCAGGATCGACGGCATGGACCTGGTCGAGGCCAAGATGGCCGCGATGCGGGCGCACGCGACCCAGATCACGGTGGACGGGCCGTTCTTCGCCCTGTCGAACAACCTCGGCAACCGGGTCTGGGGGGTCGAGTACTACCGGCTGGTCCGGGGAGAGCTCGGCACAGAGCGTGACGCCGAGGGCCGCGAGGTCGACCTGTTCGCAGGCATTCAGTAGCGCGAACCGCTCACCGTGCGTGACGAACGCACACCTGGGGTGCGCCGAACGGGTGACCGGGTCGTCGCAACCGGGTGAATACCGGCTCCGGCCCGATTGCGCCCACCCGGCCGAGGGTGAGACTGCATCCGAGGGCTGAGCGCGACGAGCAGGCGGAGGCGGCATGGCTACGAGTGAGACCGGGACCAGCACGGGGACGTCAGGTGTCCTGGACCTGAGCCACACCGAGGGCGGCGCCGACGTCGGTCGCAGCCGCGAGGAGCTGCGCCGGTCCCGGCTGCTGCGGCTGGTCGTGTGGGTCGGTCTGCCCACCGCGTTCCTCTGGTACCGCATCCTCGACGGCCGCCCGTTCGACCTTTTCCGGCTGCCGTCGGTCGACCCGCTGCTGCTGTTCCCCGCCCTGTTCTTCGGGGCCCTGATCCTCCTGCTGGCCGCCCAGTTCTTCGTCACCGGCAAGTCGCCGCACACGGTGATCCGGCCGGAGCAGATCGACGTCCGGCTGGCCGACGTGGTCGGCATCGACGTCGTCAAGGACGAGGTCGTCCGATCGCTCCAGCTGTTCCTGTCCCACCGCAGCTTCGCCCGCGAGATGGGCGGCCGGCCGCGGCGCGGCCTGCTGTTCGAGGGCGGCCCTGGCACCGGCAAGACGTACACCGCGAAGGCGCTCGCGGCCGAGGCCGGCGTGCCGTTCCTGTTCGCCACCGCGACGTCGTTCCAGTCCAGCTTCCAGGGCGCCACCAGCCGCAAGGTCCGCCAGTACTTCCGGGCCCTGCGCAAATCGGCTCGCAAGCATGGCGGCGCGGTGGGCTTCATCGACGAGTTCGACGCGATCGGCCTGGCCCGCCACGGCACCGCCATGACCGCCGCGCCCGCGACCGCGAGCATGCTCGGCTGCGGCGGCCTGGAGGGCCTGCCCATGACCACCACGCTCCCGGCGGCGACCACCAGCGCTCCGTTCACCGGTGGCAGCGACCTGCAGAGCGCGGTCAACGAGCTGCTCGTGCAGATGCAGTCGTTCGACGAGCCGACCGGCGGCGAGAAGCTGCTCGGCAAGCTGTCCGACGCCGTGAACCTCCTGCTCCCCCCCAACCGCCAGGTGCGCGGGCCGGCCGGCAAGCCCGCCAACATCCTGCTGATCGCCTCGACCAACCGGGCCGACTCGCTGGATCCCGCGCTGCTGCGGCCCGGCCGGTTCGACCGGCGGCTCACCTTCGAGCTGCCGCCCAAGGTCGGCCGGCGCCAGCTGATCGACCACTTCCTGACCCGCAAGGCGCACCTCGAGGAGCTCGACCTGGACGAGCGCCGGGACGCCCTGGCCGCGGTCACCCAGGGTTACAGCCCGGCGATGCTGGAGGGTCTGCTGGACGAGGCGCTGATCCAGGCCGTCCGGGAGACGCGCACCAAGATGTCCTGGGCCGACGTCGAGCACGCCCGGATCCAGATCGAGGTCGGGCTGGGGCAGCCGGTCGCCTACACCGACCACGAGGGCCGGCTGATCGCCACCCATGAGGCCGGCCACGCCACCGTGGCCTGGCTGGTCGCGCCGGAGCGACGGCTGGAGATCCTCACCATCGTCAAGCGCCGCGAGTCCCTCGGCCTGCTCGCCCACGGCGACCGGGACGACGTCTACACCCGGTCCCGCAAGGAGCTCACCGGCCTGATCCAGATCGCGATGGGCGGCCAGGTGGCCGAGGAGCTGTTCTTCGGTGATGTCTCGACCGGCCCGGCCGGGGACCTCATGTACGCCACCCAGGTCGCGGCCCAGATGGTCGGCGCGGCCGGCATGACCGACACGCTGGTGTCCTACTCCGCAGTGCAGAACAGCGGATTCAGCGACACCAACCTGGTGGGCCGGGTGCTCGGCGACTCGGAGGGCCGGCGCCGGGTCGAGGAGATGCTGCAGCGGCAGAAGACCGTGGTGCGGGGGCTGCTCGACACCAACCAGCACCTGGTGTCGGCGCTGCGCGACGCGCTGCTGGAGCGCCACGAGCTGATCGGCCGGGAGATCACCGAGGTCCTCGAGGAGGCGGCGGCCAACGGCCCCCGTCGGACCCCGATCGGCGAGCGGACCATCGACCTGCGCACGACCAGCGCCAGCAGCCCGGTGGTCAGCGCGGACGAGTAGCGCCGGCCGGAGGCACCCGGACGCGTACGGTGCCCTGGTGCCTCCCGCCGTCCGCGCCCTGCTGGTGCTGCCGGCCGCGGCGGCCGGTGCGTGCGCGGGAGTGCTGGGCTCGTTCGTGCACCCGCTGGTCCTGGCCGGGCTGCCGGTCGGGCTGGCTGTCGCCGCCGCGCTGAGCGCGGGGGTGTTCGTCACCAGCGGCCTGCTGCTGGGCCGGCCGGGCGCCGCGGCCGCCGCGCTCGGCTGGCTGGTGGCCGTCCTGGTGCTCGCCTCGCGGCGTCCCGAAGGAGACCTCGTCGTGCCCGGCTCGGTGGCGGGCTACGTCTGGCTGCTCGGCGGCACGTTGCTCGCCGGCGGCTGCGTCGCGCTCCCCTACGGTCGGGGCGACCGGCGTACGGCTGCGGGGACGCCTTCAGAGGCGCCGGCAGACGGCCGATGAACCCCCTCATGGCCCCCGACCGCGCAGCGACCGCCGAGGTCGCCGATGTCGTGGTCGCCGAGGTGGGTGTCCCGGCCGGTGGTGTTCTGCTCCGGCTCGGCGCGTCCCGCTACGCCGTGGCGATGGGCGACGTCGCCGAGGTCGCGCCGGTGCCCGGGCTGACCAGGGTCCCCGGGGCGCCGCTCTGGCTGGCCGGGGTGGCCAACTGGCGCGGCCGGATGCTGCCCGTGCTCGACCTGCGCCCGCTGCTGGCGGCCGAGACCCTGCCGCTGCCCGGGAGCGCCCGGCTGGTCGTCCTGGCCCGCGACGGGGTGGTCGTCGGCGTGGTCGCCGAGGCGGTTCCGGGTGTGTACGACGGTGAGCTGGCCGACCCGGCGCCGCCGCCGCCGACCCTGACGGCCGACGCCGCCTCGCTGGTGCTCGGCCAGGTGGCGGACCGGTCCGGCCCGATCGCCGTCCTGGACGCCTGGGCGGTGCTGATGCTGCGTGAGCGGGTCGACCGCCGCCGGCACGTCTCCTGAGCGCGGCCGGACCGGCAGCCTCGTCCCCCGTCCGGCCTACAGAACAGCGCTCGCACGCCCGATGAACGGGTGACGGTCCTGCCCGGACCGGTCGAGTGCCGTGGAGGCATTGGTGGAGTTCTGGAAGAGGCTCAACGGGGCGTCGACGCTCACCCTCGGGATCACGCTGGTGACCGCGACGGCTGCCGTCCTGCTGGACCGGTCGGCCGGCGCGGACTTCCCGATGGCTGCGGTCGGGCTGTGGCTCGTCGTGGGTGTCGTCAGCGCCGGCGGTCTCGCCGCGCTCACGCTCTTCGGTGAGCGGCTGGTCGAGGAGCGCACGATGATCGAGCGCTACCGGGCCGGCCTGGTGGTCGCCAACGTCGTCTGGATCGCCGGCCTCGTGGCCAGCACGGGCGGACTGGAGCGGCCGTACTGGGCCCTGATGACTGCGCCGCTGCTCATCGCCGCCGTGTCGATGTCCCGGCTGCGGAGCTTCCTGATCGGCTGCGCCGCGACGGTCGCGACGGCCGTCGCTGTGGTCGCCGCCGGATCCGTCACCGACCAGGATTGGGGGTCTCTGGTCCTGGTGCTGCCGCTGGGCCCGGGCGTCACCTGGTTCGTCGGGCTGCTGTGCGCTGCCGTCTGGGACGAGCGCCGGGCGGCCAGCGAGGAGCGCGACGAGCTCAGCGGCCGGGTCGACGAGCTGTCGTCGGTGCTGGCCCAGGCCGCCGAGGGAGACCTTGCTGTCCGGGTCGAGGCGGGGGAGACCGCCAACGAGTCGGTGCGGGCCCTGACCGAGTCGTTCAACAACACGCTGCTCAACCTGCGTCAGCTGGTCGAGCAGATCCGCTCCGGCGGCGACCAGATCACCGCCAGCGCCGGCGAGCTGCTGGCCACGGCCGAGGAGCACGCCGCCAGCGCCACCCAGCAGTCGTCGGCCGTCGCCGAGACCACGTCCACCATCGAGGAGCTGGCCGCCACGGCAGCCCAGATCGCCGACACCGCGGAGTCGGTGGCCCGCTACGCCGCCGAGACGCTGCGGCACGCCGAGGACGGCCGCACCGCGGTCGCCACCTCGGTGGCGGCGATGGACGCCATCGCGGACCGGGTCGACTCGATCGCCACCCGGGCCCTGTCCCTGGGCGAGAAGGGCCAGGAGATCGGCCGGATCCTCGTGGTCATCGACGACCTCGCCGACCAGACCAACCTGCTGGCCCTCAACGCCGCCATCGAGGCGGCCCGGGCCGGCGAGCACGGCCGCGGCTTCGCCGTGGTCGCCTCCGAGGTGCGCAAGCTGGCCGAGCGCTCGCAGGAGTCGGCCGGGCAGATCCAGGCCATCGTCACCCAGATCCAGGCCGAGACCAGCGCCACCATCCTCGCCAGCGAGGAGGGCGCCAAGGAGGTCCAGAGCGGGGCTGCGCTCGGCCGCGAGGTCGTCGACGCCCTGGAGCGGATCTCCGGCATGGTCGACGAGACCACCACGGCGGCCAAGGAGATCTCGATCGCCACCCAGCAGCAGCGGTCCGCCTCGGACCAGGTCGTGTCCGCGATGACCCAGGTCTCCGACGTGTCCCGCCAGTACGCCGTCGGGTCCAAGCAGGCCGCGGCAGCGGCTGCCCAGCTGAACGTGCTCGCCGCCGAGCTGAGGTCGTCGATCGAGCAGTTCCGGGTCAGCTGACCATGATCCTTTGGACGCCGACGCACCGCCCGGGCGGCGTGTCTGGTGCACAAGCGTCCACTCTGTGGTCGTCGTGACCGGCTGGGCCGACGACCCGGAGCTGGTCGCCACCTTCCGGGCCGAGGTCGAGGAGCGGCTCGCGTCGCTGTGCGAGGGGCTGCTGCGGCTCGAGGCGCACCCGTCGCCGCGCCAGCTGGTCGCAGGCCTGTTCCGGGACGCGCACACGGTCAAGGGCTCGGCCCGGATGCTCGGGCTGGGCGGCGTGGTCGACGTCGCGCACCGGGCCGAGGACCTGCTCGGTGCGCTCAAGGAGGGCCGGCTGGCCGTCCGCAAGGACCTGGTCGACGTGCTGCTCGTCTCGGCCGAGAGCATCAGCCGGTCGCTGCCGGGTGCCGCTCACCCGGTGGGTGCCGACGAGCTCGCTGCCGTCGTGGCGGCGCTGGACTCCGCCGTGGCCGGCGACGACCCGGTGACCGTGCCCCGGCTGGCCACCGAGGACGAGGTGGTGGACCACGACGACTCGCGCGGCCGGGGCACCGACTCGATCCGCGTCCCCACCCGGCGGGTGCACGACCTGGTCGACGTCGTGGGCGAGGCCGAGCTGGACGTGCGCCGGGTCACCCGGCAGGGCCGCGAGCTCGCGACGCTGGCGGCCGATCACGCCCGGACGGCGCGCACCGTGCGCGAGTCGCTGGCCGGGGCCGACGTGGACCCCCACCTGCTCGACGCGCTGCACAAGCTGGGGGCGCTGGGTGACCAGCTGGGCGCCGCCACCAGGGAGCTCCTGACTCGCGCCGAGGACGGCCAGGCCCGGCTCGCCGACGTGCGCGACGGCGCCATGGGCCTCGCGATGGTCCCGCTGCGTCGCCTGGTGGCCGGCTTCCCGCAGCTGGTCCGCGAGCTGGCCGCGCCGCGGACGCCGGAAGACCCTGCCAAGGACGTGGCGCTCGTGCTCACCGGCCAGGACGTCGAGCTCGACACCCGCGTGCTCGACGCGGTCGCCGACGCGTTGCGCCACCTGGTGACCAACGCCGTGGACCACGGCTGCGAGTCGCCGGCGGAGCGGATCCAGGCGGGCAAGCCTGCGCAGGCGACGGTCACCGTCTCGGCCCGCGCCGCCGGGTCCACCGTCGTGATCGAGGTCTCCGACGACGGCCGCGGAGTCGACGAGGCAACCCTGCGCACGGTCGCCATCGCCCGCGGCGCGTTGCCGGCCGACTCCGCCCTCACCGGTGCCGCGCTGCTGCAGGTGCTCTTCTCGCCGGGCTTCTCCACCCGCGACGAGATCACCCAGACCTCCGGCCGCGGCGTCGGACTCGACGTCGTCCGCACGGTGGTCGAGGACCTCAGCGGCACCATCGAGGTGCGCGCCGAGCCCGGTCGCGGCACCACGTTCACGATCAGCCTGCCCGTGACGCTCGGCGTGCTGCGCTGCCTGCTGGCCCGGGTCGGCACCGAGCGCTACGCCCTGCCCGTGTCCGGCGTGGTCGAGACCCTGGGGCTGGCCACTGCCGAGCGGCACCAGGTGGCCGGGGTGACGGTGCTCGCCCGGGACGGCCGGACCATGCCGCTGGTCGACCTCGGCCGGGCGCTCGGGGTGTCCGGCGAGCGCCAGCCGCGGGCCGCCGTGGTGGTCCAGCACGGCGGTGCCGGCGACCTGCTGGCCCTCGCGGTCGACGCGCTCGAGGGTGAGCTCGAGGTCGTGGTCAAGGAGCTCGGCACCTTCC
>JAVEDA010000306.1 GCA_030841195.1 Actinomycetota bacterium
GTCCTGGCCTTCGGCGTGGGGGTCACCCCGGTGCTCGCGAAGGCCGTGACCATGCTGGTGACCGGCACGATGGCGTTCATCGGCCACCGCAAGGTGACCTTCCGCCACCGGCAGGGTGCAGGCCTGGGTCGTGAGGTGGTGCTCTTCACGGCGGTCACCGCCGCCAGCCTGGTGACCGGGCTGGCGCCGATCTGGTTGGTCCGCAGCGGGCTGGACCACACCGGCCCGATCTGGCTCAACGCGGCCAACCTGGTCGGCATCGCGCTGGGCAGCGGCGTCCGCTACCTGGCGTACCGGCACGTCGTCTGGGGCGAGGACGTCACGACCGAGCCGTCTGCTGCGCGTCCTCGACTGCCCGCGCCCGGCTCATGACCGAGGGTGCGCTCGGGCGCTGCAGGTGCCACACGAACTGGTAGGCGAACAGCGTCGGGCGCAGCGACACCGCCACCTTGTCGACGCTGCGCAGCACCCGGGTCGGCACCGAGCCGCCGTCGCCGGACAGCACGTCGAACGGCAGGCCGACCTCGCGGTGGCGGCGGATCTCGAAACCGGCCCGCTGCACCATCCGGGCCAGGCTCTTGCGGGTGAAGAACCGGTAGTGGGTCTTGTCCAGGATGCCGCGCTGGTCGTAGTCGAAGGCACCGACCAGGGTGCGGGTGCGCGGGTACCAGTGACCGAAGTTCGGGACCGACACGATCAGCCGACCGTCCGGGCGGAGCACCCGGGTGATCTCGTCCATCAGCTCTTCGGGATGGCGGAGGTGCTCGAGCACGTCCGCGGCGATCACCACGTCGTACCCGGTGCCGACCTCGGCCGGGATGCCGTCCTCGAGGTCGCCCACGGCGAACGCGTCGACCCGGTCGAGGGTCTCCGGGAAGGCCTCCCGGTCGACGCCAGTGACGTGGTGGCCGAGCTTGCGGACCAGGTCGGAGAGCAGGCCGCTCGAGCAGCCGAGGTCGAGAACCTTCGACGGCGGTAGCCCTTCCAGCAGCTCCAGGATCCGGCTGTGCGAGCTGCCCTCGCCCTCCTTGAGGCCGTACTCCGCGTCGACGCTGCCCTGGTCGCCGGGGGTGAAGCCCATCTTGCCGAGGCGGTAGCGCACGACGTCGCGGGACACGTCCCGGGCGTAGCCGAGCCCGTCGACGTAGCAGATCTCGTCGCCGTAGTACGTCGGGATCGGCACCTCGACGATGCGCATCCCGCGGTCGATCAGCTGGATGATGATCTGGGTGTCGAAGTTGAAGCCGTCGGAGTTGTGGTGGAACGGGAGCGACTTCAGCGCCTCGACCGAGTAGGCCCGGTAGCCGGAGTGCCACTCGGTGAGCTCGGCGCCGGCCACCGCGTTCTCGAACCGCGTGAGCACCTTGTTGCCGACGTACTTGTAGAGCGGCATGCCGCCGCGTCGGGCACCGCCCTCGGCCATCATCCGCGAGCCGAAGACGGCCTCGGCCTCGCCGCGCACCAGCGGCTCGACGATGGAGGCGAGCCGCTCCGGGGCGTACTGCCCGTCGCCGTGCAGCAGCACGATGATGTCGAGGTCGTGCTCGATGGCCAGGTCGTAGCCGGCCTTCTGGTTGCCGCCGTAGCCGAGGTTCCGCTCGTGCCGGATCACGGTGAGCGGCAGGTCGGGCACCGTCTGCTGGTAGCCCAGGGCCACCAGGTGGGTGGCGTCGCGGCTCGCGTCGTCGCACACGAAGATCTCCGAGATCCGCTCCCGGAAGTCCTGGGGGATGCGGTCGAGCACGCTCGCGAGCGTGGTGACGGCGTTGTACGCCACTACCAGGACTCCGATGCGCGGTTCCCGAGCGTTCTCTGTCACTGACGACGACTCCACGAGGCTGACCACGGGACGACGATAAGCCAGGTCGGCGGTGAGGCGAAAACGCCGCGGATCTTGCTCCGTTACCCTCCACCGCATGCTGGCACGGGACGGGTGGCGACGTGGTGGCGTGACCCTCGACGGGCTGGCAGCCGTCCTGACCTGGGCGGTTGCGACCCCGGTGGCCTTGCTGCTGGTCCACCGGCTGGACCTGGACCCGTTCTCGGTGGCCGGGGTGGTCATGCCGGTCGCGGTCGGCGCGGTGGGCGCCGCCGTGATCCTGGCCCTGCTGCTGCGGCGGCAGTCGGAACTGCTGATCGGGGTGGCGGCCGGCGGCTACGCGGCCTGGATCGGCCTCACCCTCTCGACCGCCCTGCACGGCACCCCGTTCGGCTACGGCCAGATGCTCGGCGACTCCGGCCGGCTGGTCGCGCAAGCCACCAAGAACATGTCCACCTGGTCGTCGGCCGACGCATTCGTCCAGGGGCTGCCGACCGAGTACCCGCCGCTGTACCCGTGGTCGGTGGGCCACATCGCGAACCTGGTCAACCGACCGGCCTGGACGCTGTTCGGCGAGATGCAGATCGTCGTGATGACCGTCACGATCGTGCTCGGCTACCTGCTCTGGCGGCGGCTGTGCATTGCCCCGGTGGCGTTCGCGATCGTCGGCATCGCACCGGCGATCTTCTCCGAGCCGAGCAAGGACTACGAGTTCATCGCGCTGGTCGTCTTCGTCCCGTGGATCCTGGCGACCTTCGCCGGTCTGACCCGGGACCGTGGCGGGATGCACTGGCTACCCGCCGGCATCATCGGCGGCCTGCTGGTGCTCACCTACCAGGGCTTCCTGCTCTATGCGGCCGCCGGGCTGCTGGTGCTGCTCGTGCTGACCTGGCGCGCGTCGGCGGCGAGGGGCCGCTACCTGCTGCACCTGCTGGGAGTCGCGGTCACCGCCTTCGTGGTGTCGTCCTGGTACGTCGTGCCGTTCGTCTGGACGCTGCTCACCGACGGCGGCCAGCGGGTCAGCGACCTCTGGGAGTCCTCCGCGATCGTGGACCGCCCGATGGTGCTGCCGTTCCTCGAGCCGACCGTGCTCGGGGTGATCCAGCTGGTGGGCCTGCTGGGCATGGTCTGGTACCGGCGCTCGACCTGGTGGGCCCAGCCGCTGCTCCTGCTGCTGCTCGGCACCTACGCCTACCGGGTGCTGTTCCTGCTGCGCACGGTCTACGACAACCACAACGGCTACCTGCAGTACACCGAGCGGCCGATCGCGATGATCCTCGTCAGCGCCGGTGTGCTCACGGCCGCCGAGGCGGCACCGGGGATCGCCCGACGGGTGGCAGCGGGGCCAGGACGTCCCGGCCGCGCGGTGGTGGTGGTCGCCGTGGCGGTGCTGGTGGCGTGGTCCGGGCTGCAGGGCTGGCAGGGCTGGGTCCCCGCCCCGCGCGGTCTGCGGGACGCGGTCAGCGGCGTCGGCGAGCCGAACCAGGCCACCCTGGCCCACACCGAGCACCTGCCGGGCGGCGGACGCACGAGGTTCGCCCCGCCGGGCAAGGGCCAGCGCGTCTTCCCGACGAACGACGTCACCAAAGTGATCAGGACCGAGCTCGGGAAGGACGCCGAGCCGATCGTGCTGTCCTACGACCAGCGGCTGTTCACCTTCGAGCCGTTCTTCGCCTACGTCGCGCCCAACCGGCTGTCGGCCAACACGCTGCAGCGCTGGGACGACCGGGCCGCCGAGATCGACAAGCTGACCCGCATCAACGACCCGGCGGAGTTCGCGGCCGCCTCGGCCGACACGGCCTTCGGCGGCATCGACGTGTTCGTGCTCAAGCCGGTCGGCGGGCAGTGGACGTGGCGCGCGGCGTCGTTCGACCCCGCGGTCTTCGACCCGGCGTACTGGTACGTCGAGCAGCTGCCGGACCGCACGGTCGTGGCCGTCCGGCAGGGTTGAGCCGCTTACTTCTTAGCTGTCTTATTGGCAGTCTTCTTGGCGATTGTCTTTCTGGCGGCCGTCTTCTTGGCGGTCGTCTTCTTGGCGGCCGCGCGCTTCTTCGGCGCCGGCCCCTTGGCCCGCTTCTCGGCCAGCAGCTCGGCGGCCCGCTCGATCGTCACGGTCTCGACGGCGTCGGCCTTGCGCAGGGTCGCGTTGGTCTCGCCGTCGGTGACGTAGGCACCGAACCGGCCCTCCTTGACCACGACCGGCAGCCCGGTGGTCGGGTCGTTGCCGAGCTCCTTGAGCGGCGGGGCCGCGGCCCGCCGGCCCCGTTGCTTGGGCTGGGCGTAGATGGCCAGCGCCTGGTCGAGGGTGATGTCGAACATCTGCTCCTCGTTGTCCAGCGACCGGGAGTCGTTGCCCTTCTTGAGGTACGGCCCGTAGCGGCCGTTCTGCGCGGTGATCTCCTCGCCGTCCGAGGGGTCGGTGCCGACCACCCGCGGCAGGCTGAGCAGCCGCAGCGCGTCGTCGATCGTCACGGTGTCCAGCGACATCGTCGACAGCAGTGACCCGGTGCGCGGCTTGGCGTTCTTGGGCGCATCCTCAGGAAGCACCTCGGTGACGTACGGCCCGTACCGGCCCGCCTTCGCGACCACCGGCAGCCCGCTGGCCGGGTTGACGCCCAGGTCACGGTCGCCGCTCGGCTCGGCCAGCAGCGCCTCGGCCTTCTCCAGCGTCAGCTCGTCCGGCGCCAGGTCCTCGGGCACCGACGCGCGCTGCGACGACTCCTCGCCGTCCGGGCCCCTCTGCACGTACGGGCCGTAGCGCCCGACCCGCAGCACGATGTCGTCGCCGATCGGGATCGAGTTCACCTCGCGGGCGTCGATGTCACCGAAGCCCGACACCAGCTCGTGCAGCCCGGGGTCGCCGTCCGCGCCACCGAAGTAGACCTGCCGCAGCCAGGCGACCCGATTCTCGGTGCCTCCCGCGATGCGGTCGAGGTCCTCCTCCATCGCGGCGGTGAAGTCGTAGTCGACCAGCGAGCCGAAGTGCTTCTCCAGCAGGCCGACGGTCGCGAACGCGAGCCAGGACGGGACCAGCGCCGACCCGCGCTTGAACACGTAGCCGCGGTCGATGATGGTCCCCAGGATCGAGGCGTACGTCGAGGGCCGCCCGATCCCGCGCTCCTCCAGCGCCCGCACCAGCGTGGGCTCGGTGTAGCGCGCCGGCGGCGACGTGGCGTGGCCGTCGGGCTGCAGGTCGAGCACCGAGAGCCCGTCGCCCTCGCGCATCTGCGGCAGCCGACGCTCACGGTCGTCGTCGCGCGCCGCCGCGGTTTCCTCTTCGTCCCGACCCTCTTCGTAGGCGGCCATGAACCCGCGGAAGGTGATGACCGTGCCGCTGGTGGAGAACTCGGCCTCCCTTCCGTCGGCGCTCGTGGCGCCGAGCCGGACCGTCACCGTCTGGCCGCGGGCGTCGGCCATCTGCGAGGCGACCGTGCGCTTCCAGATCAGCTCGTAGAGCGCGAACTCCTCGCCGCGGAGCTCGCCCGCGACCTGAGCCGGCGTCCGGAACCGGTCACCGGCCGGGCGGATCGCCTCGTGCGCCTCCTGCGCGTTCTTGACCTTGCGCGTGTAGTGGCGCGGCTCGGCCGGAACGTAGGCGTCACCGTAGAGCTCGCGGGCCTGGTCGCGCGCCGCGGTCAGCGCCGACTCCGACAGGGTCGTCGAGTCGGTGCGCATGTAGGTGATGTAGCCGTTCTCGTAGAGGCGCTGGGCGGTGCGCATCGTCTGCTGCGA